>JAGHUO010000097.1 GCA_018064785.1 Candidatus Treponema equi | reverse complement strand
AAGGGTAAGTATGAAATCGAATACTCACTCACACCAACAGACCAGTTCCCTAACAAACTTGACCCAGTTCTCGCATCTGGTTCAGGATGTCCAGACGTTTTCGCTCTCGAAGACGCATTCGTTCGCAAGTATGTTGAATCAGGTCTTCTTCTTGACCTCACAGACGTTTACAACGAAATCAAGGACAAGATGATTGCTTACCCAGCAGAAGTTGGTACATACAATGGTAAGGTATACGGTCTCTCATGGCAGGTAACTCCAGGTGCTGTATTCTACCGCCGCTCACTTGCAAAGAAGTACCTCGGTACAGATGATCCAGCAGAAGTACAGAAGGCTCTCGCTAACTGGGACAAGTTCCTTGAGACAGCTGAAACACTCAAGAGCAAGTCAAACGGAAACTGCTACATCGTTTCTACAACAGGTGACCTCTTCAAGCCATACACATCTGGCCGCAAGGATCCATGGGTAGTAAACGACAAGCTCGTTGTAGATCCAAAAGCAATCGAATACATGGAAATGTGTAAGACACTCAAGGATCGTGGTCTCGAAGGTCGCGTTGGTCAGTGGTCAGAAGGTTGGTTCGCAGGTATGAAGGGCAACCTCGCTGATGAAGCTGGTAACGTTAAGGAAGTATTCTCTTACTTCCTCCCAACATGGGGTCTCCACTACGTTCTTAAGACAAATGCTCCAGAAACAGCAGGTGACTGGGCAATGTGCCAGGGTCCAGTAGGATACCGCTGGGGTGGTACATGGGTAGGTGCATGGGCAAAGACAAAGAACCCAAATGCAGCTAAGGAACTCATCAAGTACGTTGCAACAGACGATACATTCCTTGAGAACTGGGCAAAGGACACAGGTGACGTTGTTTCTAACGCTAAGGTTGTTAACAAGGTTAAGGATACATTCTCTGAACCATTCCTCGGTGGACAGAACCACTATGCAGAATTTGCTGAAATGGCAAAGGCTGTTAACGGAAAGCTCTCACAGGGTACAGACCAGGCTATCGAAGGTATCTTCGGTGAAGCTGTTGGTGCATATGTAAACGGTGAAAAGACAATGGATCAGGCTATTGCTGACTTCAAGGATCAGGTTGCAGCACAGCTCTCTCTTGGTAACTAATTTCTCTAGTTTATAATGCCTGATACAGCCGCCTATGAAAGAGACGGCTGTATTGGGCTTTATTTTTATCCGGTTTCTGCCGGAATTTTGTGAGGTGCTTAGATGAAGAAAAAATCCGGAATAGAAACAAGAGTAAACAGAGTGGGATACCTCTTTGTTTTACCTTTTATCCTGGTTTATGCAACATTCCAGCTCTGGCCTGTTATCTATACCCTTTTGCTCGGTTTCAGTGATATTAAGGGTTTTAAGACAGACATGGGATTTGTAGGTTTGGAAAACTTTAAAAGACTTGTCGCAGATAAGTACTTTTGGGATTCTGTTTATAATACTTTCTGTATGTGGGGCCTTAACTTTGCTCCTCAGCTTGGTATTGCTCTTATTTTCGCAATCTGGTTCACAGATTTGCGTCTTAACTTGAAATGTAGAGGTACTTTCAGAGCCGTATTCTATATGCCTAACTTGCTTACAACAGCATCTATTGCTATTTTGTTCCGCAGTTTGTTTGCATATCCAATCGGACCTGTTAATCAGTTCCTTACTGGTACCTTAAATATATGGACAACAGAAATTGTTGATGGTCAGGAAGTTCTTCGTGGTTTCAACTTCTTCCGTATGAATGTTCCACCTGAGAAAGACTTCCTCATTGACTGGGTTCCTAGAGTTATCGTTGCATTCATCCAGTGGTGGATGTGGTGTGGACATACATTGATCATGCTTATGGCAGGTATCACAAGTATTTCACCTTCATTGTATGAAGCTGCTATCGTTGACGGTGCAAACCAGAGACAGCGTACATGGCTTATTACAATTCCATTGCTTAGACCAATGATGCTCTATATCCTTGTTACTTCTATGATTGGTGGTATGCAGTTGTTTGAAATCCCATTCCTTCTTACAGATATGCGCGGTGGTCCACGCTACGCAATCAGAACAATGGGTGTTTACCTTTACAACATGGGCTTCCAGGGAAAGACTGACTATGCTTATGCCGCAGCAATCGCTATCGGTGTATTCATCATCACAATTCTCCTTGCAACTATGATCAACCAGGCTATCAAGGAACGCAAGTTCAACCAGTGGTGGTACCTCCTTCTTATGATGATCTTCATCATCGTTGGATTCGTACTCTATATGGTTACTGGAATGTTTATTTTCATGCTTGCTTCTGGATATGTTGGTGTACTTACTGTTATCATCCATCACAAATTGCTTGAACAGAGGAGGATTGAAAGATGAAAAGCGATAAGGCAGCTCTTACATTTAAAAGATCAATAATTTATACACTCATGGTAATTTTCACAATTATCGCAGTTGTACCAATCTATTTGATGCTTATCAATGCTACTCGTTCAAATGCTCAGATCAATGCTGGTCTTTCATTCCTTCCTGGTGGAAACACAATGACAAACTGGCACAATCTTACAAGCCGTAACTTTAAGATCTGGCAGGGTTTCAGCAACAGTGCATTCATTTCTGTTTGTTGTACAGTACTTGGTGTTTACTTCTCAACACTTACTGCATATGCAATTCATGTTTACAGATTCAAGGGTCGTAACTTCCTCTGGGGATTCATCCTTGTTGTAATCATGATTCCTGGTACACTTTCCTTCATCGGATTCTACCAGTTCATGGCTAAGTGTCACCTTACTAACAGCTTTATTCCTTTGATTGTTCCAACAATCGCTTCTGCAGGTACAGTATTGTTCCTTAAGCAGTACATGGAATCAATCCTTTCATTTGAACTTATCGATGCAGGTCGTATTGACGGTGCAAGTGAATTCTTGATTTTCAACGTTGTTATTCTTCCAATTTTGATTCCAGCTCTTGCAGCACAGTGTATCTTCGCTTTCGTTGGTTCATGGAACAACTTCATGACACCATTCGTTCTTCTTTCAGACCAGAAGAAGTATACACTTCCTATGCTTGTTCAGACACTCCGTGGTGATATCTACCGTACAGAATACGGTTCAATCTACCTTGGTGTTGCAGTATCCCTTATTCCAATTCTTGTATTCTATGCATTCATGTCTAGATACATTATTTCCGGAATTACAATGGGTTCTGTAAAGGAATAGTCTATTATTTACAGCAGGGTTTCCGGATAGGGAACCCTGCTTTTTTTTTAATCTTTTAATTCAATAAAGGAAGAATTTCATGAAAGTTTACAATCCAATTCTTACAGGTTTTCATGCTGACCCATCTATCGTAAACGCAAACGGCGAATGCTATATTGCAAATTCTACATTTGAGTGGTTTCCTGGCGTAGAGTTACACAGGTCTAAAGATTTGAAAAATTGGCAACCGGTTGCCTCTCCGTTACAGACAAAAACACTTCTGGACATGGCTGGAAACAAAGCCTCATGTGGAATCTGGGCTCCATGTCTTACATATTGTGAAAGCGAAAAGCTTTTCTATTTAATCTACACAAATGTCCGCAGCTGGAATGATGGTCCTTGGAAGGATTGTCCAAATTATCTTACAACTGCACCTTCAATCGAAGGACCTTGGTCTGATCCTGTTTTCATGAACGCAAGTGGATTTGATGCATCAATGTTCCATGACGATGATGGCAAGCATTGGTACATCAACATGGAATGGGATTACAGACAGCTTGGTCCTCGCCAGTTCTCTGGAATTCTTTTGCAGGAATATGACGCAAAACAGAAAAAACTGGTAGGCCCAGTTCATAAAATTTTCCGTGGAACAGATATTGGTCTTGTTGAAGGTCCACATCTTTACAAGAGAGACGGATACTATTACATCTTCGCAGCTGAAGGTGGTACATGTTATGAACATGCAATAAGCTGTGGTAGATCAAAGAGCATCACAGGTCCTTACGAAGTTCATCCATGCAATCCATTGATCTCTTCATATGGCCATGATGAAATATGGTTGCAGCGTGCTGGTCATGGCGCAATGTGCAAGAGTCCTGATGGAAAGAAAGACTATCTTGTATACCTTTGTGGACGCCCAGTTGAAGGAACAGAGCGCTGTATTCTTGGCCGTGAGACAGGTATAGCAGAACTTGAATGGAAGGATGGCTGGCCATTTGTAAAGCAGCCTGATGGAAGTCTTCAGAATTTCCCACCTGAGTATATTGAAGTTGAAGGTGAAGGAGAAATCCTTCCAGGTCATGGTGCAATCCACCCAGCTGAGAAATATACTTTTGACAATGATGACTGGAAGCTTGATTTCAAGACTCTGCGCATACCGATGACAGAAGAAAGATTCAACACAAAGGAAAGACCAGGCTGGCTGAGAATTCATGGTGGACAGTCTCCAGTCTCTACATTTGAACAGGGGCTTGTAGCACGCCGTCAGACAGATTTTGCTTTTGAAGCAGAAACAAAACTTGAATTCAATCCTACAAACTTCCAGCATTTTGCAGGAATGGTTTACCGCTACGATGAACAGACACAGTATCTCTGTGTTGTTACTCATGACGAAAAACTTGGCAAGGTTCTCAATGTAATGACAATCATGCCAGAAGGTTTTATCCGCGAGGTTGAAATTCCAATCGAAGAAAACAAGCCTGTATGGATCAAGCTCAAGGTAGACGGGAAAAAAGGATTTTTCTGGTGGTCACAGGATGGAGTAAACTTCCGTCAGATGAGACCTCTTCTTGATGCCACAAAGCTTTCCGATGAATACGGTGGACAGGGATTCACTGGAGCATTTGTTGGAATGTACTGCGCTGACATGGTTCAGTATGAGAACCCTTGTGACTTTGAATATTTCATCTATAAGAGAGTATAACTAAGTAACAATGATAACGATTTATGATATCGCCAAGGTAACCGGTTATTCTGCACCGACGATTTCCAAGGCACTGAATGGAACTGGAGGTCTCAGCGAAAAAACACGTGAGAAAATTCTCAAGGCCGCTGAGTCGCTGGGATATAAACCAAACATGGCCGCACGTTCTCTGACAACAAAAAAATCATATCTGGTAGGTGTGATTTTCGAAGATGCGGACATGCAACGTGGTTTTGAGCATCCTCTCTTTGGTGGTATCATGAACACTATCCGTACTGAAATGGAAAATTCAGGGTATGACCTTATCTTTCTGTCTCGTTCTTTGCTTGCAAAAAAAAGGTCATATCTTGAACACTGCCATCATAGAAATGTAGATGCAGTAATGATCATCAATCCTCTCAGTGTTGACAAGGAACTTATGGAGCTTGCCAATTCTGATATTCCATGTGTTTCAATTAACTACCTGATTCCTGGAGTTCCGTCTGTCGTTACTGCGAATGTAGAGGCAGGAGTGGAGGCTGGAAACTATCTCCTTGATAATGGACACAAGAAGATCGGATACATTTCCGGTTCCTTTACAAAATACAATCTTGCGGCTCGTGAAAGACTTGAAGGATTGAAAAAAGCCTTTGCTGAACATGGCATGGAATACGATGATGACATGACTGAATATTGCAGCAAATGGACAAGATCCTTTGGCTATGAAGCCATGAAAAAACTCCATGAGAGACATCCGGAACTAACTGCGGTGTTCGTTGCAAATGACAACATGGCCTTTGGAGCAATGGAGTATCTTAGATCTGTCGACATAAAGATGCCTGAAGAAATTTCAATAATCGGATTTGATGATGAGCAGGCTTCTGAATTCATTACACCAACTCTTACAACTTTCAAACAGAACAGAATCACAATCGGTAAACTGTCTTCTGAGATGCTTATGAACCGTCTTGTTGGAATTCCTGTACACGATTGTGTCAGAGTTCCGGCTGAATTTGTAATAAGAAATTCTGTAAAAACAAAATAAGCGGGACTTTCTCTTTCTAGTTAATTTGTTTACAACTCTCCAAATACCATGGTATAATTTTCTAATAAATTGTTTAAAAACCTGGAGATACTAATGGCTTTTAATGATGACATTGATCCAAGCATTGCAGCTCTTCTTGATGATTCTGAATCAAGCAGTTCACCATCTGAGGGGCTTTCTTTTGGCAATAGTTCCGCAAATGATGATATTTTTTCATTCATGGGTAATTCCAATCAGAGGGATTTCAACAGTTATGTTGAGGAACAGCAGGAAAATGCAGGCAAGCCAAAAATGCTTGGTTGTGTACCAGAAGTAGACCTTAACATCAAGGAATTCCGTCCAATAGAAAAATATTTCAACGATGAACCAAGTCAGGTTTATGATGATCCTACCTATTACAAGACAGTCCTTACTGGCGAGGGACAGAGTTCCCAGCGTCTTCATGGTCTTCTGGTAAAGTATCTTAACTGTCAGGATAAAAAGGACAAGACCGTCTATCGTCAGCAGATCATCACTGCCTATTGGGAATTCCTGAGAAATCTTGCTCCAAAGATGGCAAGTGCTGGTGTGGCTGACTGCAAAAGGATGGCCATGAGATTTGGTATCCTTCTTCCTTCACTTTCTACACCTGAGCAGAAAACCATGTTTGCAAAGGCCATAGATAAAAACACTACCTATGAACCTGTTTTATATATGGACGAATGGATCAGATCTGTTGCACTTGGTCACATGAAACCATCTACGACTGATGAAACTCCTGTGAAAGGAATCAACAAAGGTGGAGCCGGGGCGGAACAGGCAAGAATCCAGCAGCTTAAAAGCAAGAACAGCGGTAAGATTCAGACTTCTGAAAGCCTTCTCAATGCAAAGGAAGCTGAACGCCAGACTCTTGAGGCACAGGTTCAGAACAGAATGTCTGATCTTTTTGCCCATGAACTCATCATCGGATTTGAACCACACAGACAGCCATATACAGATCTGCAGAGAAAGATGTTCAGCGACATCACAAATCTTTTCCGCTCATTGCAGAAAGTGGACAAGGAACTCACAAATTATCTGGACGAATTCAAGGAAGCCAAGGGAATCGAAGAAAGCCTTAATGCAAAATCTTCTGAAGTTGTTGAAGAAGTAAGCGTTGGCAAGGAAGAGATTCTTGGTGAGATGAATACATTGAGGCAGATGGCCAAGATGACCTGTGGACGCCAGGGTAACCAGTTCCCTGTATTTACAAGGGAATTCTTCCACTGTATGGATAAGTTCACAGGATTCCGTGAGAATGTAATTCGTGAGCTTGCCTGGATCGAATCAATAGATCCACAGTGTTTCTGCCGTATCCATAAGAACATTCCTCATAGAATTGTTCCTTATACATTGCTTGTTCCTTCATATGGCGATTTAGGTTTCTGTTGGGAACCATTTGATAGATTCAACAGACTTTCCAGCCGTGGAAGAATTGTAATTCCTATGTATCCACGTGATCTAAGAACAGCATGTCTTTCGGCTGTAGCCGATCTGCGCTGGCAGGTTGCAAAGGAAAAAGCTTCTTTTGACTGGATGAGTGACGGCCTTACTGGACATTACTACCAGTATCTTGAAGAACACAAGATGAAGGGAGATATCAAGCAGTTCTTTATCGAAGATTATATTCTGTGGATGACAAAGGAATCCATGGGAACACAGAAGCTTGAAAAAGAAGTTCGTGCGATTTTCTGGAGATACCTTCCATTCCCACAGGAACTTAAGGAAGATCTTAAGAAAAGAAGCCTTGCATATGCGGAACTTTTCCAGCGAGATATCAACCGCAGCATGAGCGATGGTTATTGATTTTGTTGCTTAAAGCAAAAGCCCTTTACGTTTTGTAAAGGGCTTTTTTTATTCCTCTTCAGGAAAATCAAAATCGTTGTTTTTCATTCGTGCAAGATCAAGGAGACCAAGCTTATAGACCGTGCTCTGGTTTCTTCCATGTTCTTTTGAATAATAAAGAGCCTGGTCAGCTTTCTTGAAGATGGAACGTGGTTCAAGTCCTTCATGGTTCTGGATGAGAACAGCTCCAATGCTGACAGTAACTTTAAGTTGATGATCGTTTTCATAGAGAACCATGTTTTCGATGGCTTTTCTCACACGCTCAGCAACATTGAAGACTGAATCAGGAGTACACTGTGTCAGAAGAATAGAAAATTCCTCACCACCAAAACGGGCGATGCAGTCTTCATTTCTAAGTGTTTTCTGAAGAGTCTGGGCGATTGAAATAAGAACTTTATCACCGACTAGATGGCCATATGTATCATTAAACTTCTTGAAAAAATCGATGTCCAGGATAAGTACGGCAGCAGTCTGGTTGTATCTTTTTACAGAAGAAATTGTCTCATTCAAATGGGAGAAGAAAAAGTCATTGGTGTAGAGACCGGTTTTTGCATCAGTGATGGAAGACTCGTAGTGAAGTCCATTCTGCATTGTAATTGAAAGAATGGAAAAAATTCTTGAGATGTAGGAAATCTGGGATTCCGTGTATTCGGAATCTGTGATTTTATTTGTAAGGAAAACGATTCCGTATGTACCACCGATGGCAATCAGTGGAATCACAAGGTAAGGATTCAGTTCTTCAAGTCCGGAATCAATGGCACCCTCAGGAAGTTTGTCTTTAAGTTCTTGGAAGTAATGGACAGTACCAGACTGATCCTGTGTGGAGTTCTGGTCAAAATAATCTTTAAGGTATGAGAAACATTCACTTGAAAAATTCTCATCGGTTTTTTCAAGGCGGCGATAAACGTAGTGACGTAGATGTTTCTTCCTTGGTGGTTTGAAAAGGAAGACAAGCCTGTCTGGAATGAAGTACTCGAGGAATCTTGAGCACAGGAAGTCGATCATGGCATCCACTTTTGTAAGTGAGATGAGATGAGAGATGTCATTTACAATGCGGATGAGATCAGTGTTTTCTTTCTTGAGGTTTTCTACAGAAGAAAGCATACCTGACTGCTGCAGGTTCTGGAACTGAGTCAAGATATTCATTGTAGATTCATTTCTTGTATCTTCCATATACAACCTCCATTATATCATAGGTTATCAAAATCCACAAAAATTCAATTTAAGGCATATGTATAATTTCACGAGGCTTGGATCCATTTGCAGGACCAACAATTCCCCGTTCTTCCATAAGTTCTACAAGGCGGGCTGCACGGTTGTAACCGATGCTGAGACGACGCTGGATGTAGCTGGCGCTTGCCTTTCCTGCCTGTATGACAATGTCCAATGCCTTGTCATACAAAGGATCGTCAGCGCCATCGTTGAACAACGACATCTGTCCGTTTGATTCGTCTTCTTCGTCATCAACGAAAATCTCGTCGTCGATATATTCAGGTTCTCCCCATTCCTTTACGGCTTCGACTACATCCTCGACTTCCTGGTCTGTAACCAAAGTTCCCTGGATACGAACTGGGAATGGATCTGTTGCGCTGGCGTAGAGCATGTCACCCTTGCCAAGAAGTTTTTCAGCTCCAACCTGGTCGATGATGATGCGGCTATCAGTTTTTGCTGCAACCATGAAGGCTACACGGCTTGGAATGTTTGCCTTGATGAGACCTGTGATGACATCAACAGAAGGACGCTGAGTTGCAAGAACAAGGTGAATGCCGACTGCACGGGACATGGCACAGAGACGGGCTACAACACCTTCAAGCTGCTTGCCTGTTGTTGCCATAAGGTCAGCAAACTCATCGATGATTACGATAAGGTATGGAAGCTTTTCTGTTGCGATGTGCTGATCGATGATCTTCTTGTTGTAGCTTGAAATGTCGCGGCAACCAAGGCTATCAAGAACTGCATAGCGCCTTTCCATTTCGCAGAGACAATACTGGAGTGCCTGCATTGCTTTCTTTGATTCTGTAATTACAGGTGTAAGCAGATGAGGAATGTTGTTGTAAAGCTTGAGTTCGACAACCTTAGGGTCGATGAGGATCATCTTTACATCGCTTGGACTTCTCTTGTAAAGGATGGAAAGAATCATTGTGTTTACACAGACTGATTTACCGGCACCTGTGGAACCAGCAATCAGAAGATGAGGTGTCTTAACAAGATCCATGATCTGTGTTTCACCCTGGATGTCTTTTCCAAGGATTACAGGAACAGCCATCTTTTTCCATTCAGGACGGTTCTGTTCTATACATTCGCGGAAAGAAACGATGGCTCTTTCTCTGTTTGGAATTTCAATACCTACGGCGCGTTTGCCTGGAATCGGTGCGACAATACGTACTGCTTTTGCTGCAAGACGAAGGGCGATGTTGTCTGCAAGTCCGACAATCTTTGAAAGCTTTACGCCAGGAGCTGGAAGAATCTCAAACATTGTGACTACAGGTCCCTTGCGGATGCCTGTGATCTCTGCCTGGATGCTGAATTCCTTTAGGGTTTCCTGAAGGTTCAGTGAAGCCTGCCTTGTTTCTTCGTCGATGATCCAATATTCGTTTTCGTCATATTGTGTAAGAAGGTCGGTGGGAATTTTATATGCTCCAAGCTTCTTCTTCTTTTTAGGCGGAATGACTACAGCTGCTTTTGTTGTTCCGTCTGGAGAAACAGTGACGGCTGCAGCAATAGGATTTCCGTTGCTGTCGACAACTGCAGGAGCAAGAGGATCTACATTTTCGCTTTCGCTGTTTTCTACCTGGGCACGGGCGTCATTTTCCATCTGCGAGAAAATATCACCGAGAGCTGTATTGTCGGGATTGAAACTTGCAGTAGGATCATTGTATTCAACTGGGGCTGCAGGTTCCTGTGGATATTCCTGTTCCTCTTCAGCAGTTTCATATTCAAGGGGATCAATGGTCTCTTCAGGTTCTTCTACAGTTTCTTCCTGTATCACATCAAAGCTGTCGAAGGATTCTTCCTCTGCAGGTTCTTCAGGTTCGTTGAGGAAATCAAAATCGTCGATGGAATCTGATGGCTCTTCTTCCGTAGAAGGATCTTCAAACTGGATGTCATATTCCAAGTTATCTTCAGATTCTTCCTGAAGTGGTTCATCTTCAAGGGAAGTAAGGCTTTCTGATTCTTTTTCAAACTGATCTATGATGTCGTCAGATTCAAAGAGAATTTCATCGTCTGATTCCGATTCGTCTTTTGAGAATTCCTGCTGTGACCACTTATCATTTTCTTCCTCAAAGGAATCAATGTCCATGTTTTCGAATTCTTCATCAGATGGAATGACAATACCATCGTCATTGCTTTCTTCCTGAGCAGGTTCTTGGTATTCCTCGACTATAGGTTCGACAGTAGTTTCTTCTTCGATCTCAATGGATTCAGATGGATCGATAGATTCTTGAGGATCTTCTTCTGTCTCAACAGGTGCGGAATCTTTCTTTGAATTCTTGATGTTTCCGTCATCATCTATGGACCAGTTGAAAGAGATTTTCTTTACTGGCTTTTCTTCAACTGTTTCTTCGGGCTGTGGCTCCTGTGTCTGCTCTTGTTCCTGTGGAATTTCATTGTCAGTGACAAGATCTTCCTCGTTAACCTCAGGGAGCCCGATGTCTATTTCTTCCGAGACCCTTGGCTTTCTTGAGAGAATCAGTTTTCTAAGGCGTGATGGTCTTGTACGGAGGAAAGCAAAAGGTCTTCTCTTGATTTTTTCTGAGGCATCCTCTTCCTCGAGGGCAGGTTCCTCTGGTTCCGGCTGTGGCTTTTCCTTTTCTACTGAAGGCTTTGCTTCTTTTATTGCGCGGAATACCTTGAATGCAGGTGCTTCTTTTTTTTGTTTTTCAGCTTTCTTTGTTTTGCCGGAAAGAATGTTCTCTACGTATGAGGCGAGGTTCACGGCAAGAAGGTATTCAAGGACTACAAGGAGAAGGGCAATGATAATAAGGCTTGAGATCTTTACGAAAGCCAGTGGACTTGTGTCCTGGTTTGAGATTGATACGCAGATCTGCTCGGCGGCTACAAGGGTGAAGAATGGCACCACGCTTACGAGCAGGATGAAAGCACGCTGGATGGACCATTTTGCACTAAGGCAGAAGGCTCCTGCGACAAAGAAAAAGACAGGCACAAGGATGGAACAGATTCCGTATACGGAAACAAGCATCTGGCCCAAGATGGCTAGAAAGTTGTTTCCTGTTCCGGTTCCAAAGTCCAGAAGGCCAAGAAGCAATCCTATAGAAAACAATGCTGCCACCATGAAAAGTACGATTCCTGTAAACGTGGCTGCAATACGTTCCTTTTTTGTCATTGTAAAAAACTCCGAAAACAAATAGAGATACTCTTATATTATCGGTATTGAAATAACGATTTTTAGCAGTAAAGTTGCAAAAAAAATCCCTTGGATGTATACTATACTTGTGTCGGAATTGTATATTGTAGCAACGCCTATCGGAAATCTGGGCGATATAACTTTCAGGGCTCTTGAGACTTTCAAGACAGTTGATGTGATAGCGGCGGAAGACACCCGTCATACCCTTCAGCTACTTACTCATTTTGAGATAAGGAAGCCCCTTATAAGCTGTCGTTCCCAGAATGAGCAGTTTGCGTCTGAGAAGATCATAAAGCTGCTGGATGAAGGGCAGAAAGTTGCCTATGCAAGCGATGCAGGTACTCCTGGAATCAGCGATCCCGGAGCTATTCTTGCAGGACTGGCAAGGCAGGCTGGTCATAAGGTAATTCCGATTCCAGGTGCCAGTGCTTTTGCGTCACTTGCAAGCGTGGCAGGAGCAGGCGGAAAAACCCTGATTTTTGAGGGATTCCTGTCACCTAAACCAGGCCGCAGGAGAAGCCGACTTAGGGAACTTATGGCAACTGGTGATGCCATAATTCTTTACGAAAGTCCCTTCAGAATCGTTAAACTTTTAACGGATATTGCCGATATTGAAGAAGGGAGAAGGGTTGTTGTTGGTCGTGAGCTTACAAAGCTTCATGAGGAAATAACGGATGGAACCGCGAAAGAGGTTCTTGAAGATTACAGTTCCAGGGCCAAGGTCCAGGGCGAGTTTGCGGTTTTTATTTCTGGTAATAAAAATGCTAAACTTTTAGAGGAATCTTCCGATAATATAAGCGAGGCTTAGTATGATGATAGACAAAGTTACAAATGTTACACCTCTGAACAACTTGCAGAACACAAAGCGTTCTAACAATGTTGCAAATTCACAGAGGGCATCTGATGAAATCAGCGTTTCTGACGAAGCAAAGGCAATGGCCGAAGCAATGTTCATGAAACAGGTGTCTGATGAGACTCCAGATATTCGTCAGGATTTGGTGGAACAGATTAAGCTCAAGATTCAGGATCCGAACTACCTCAATGAAGCAACTCTTGCTGCTACAGCGGATCAGATTCTTAGCGCATACGGACTCTAATAAATTCCGTAGTCGTTTAAAGGGGATAAATAAGGGCGGAATTATTTTCCGCTCTTTTTTTTTAAGGAAAGACAAATATGGCAGACTTTATTTTCAAAATTTCACCTAACATCGTTCTTGGATCCTATACGGCAAACCGTCTTGGACAGAATGCCCTTGAATGGGGAACAAACTTCATGGTAATCATGGATCCTGTACTTAAGGAATCGGGTACTTCAGACAAGGTCCTGACATCCTTGAACGAGAAGAAAGTAGAGTATTTTATCTTTGATGACATAAAAAGCAGCGCTGATACGGAAACTCTTGCAGAAGCCCTCAAACTGGCACAGGACGCGAAAGTCCATGGAATCATCGCCGTAGGTGGTGGTAAGATCATTTCCCTGGCAAAAGCCGTATGTGCCCTCTATTATGGGGAAAGCAGCGTATATGACTTCATAGACAACAATGAGGTGCCTGGAAAGAAAAGCCTTCCTCTCATCTGTGTTCCTACAACAAACCGTGACAGCTTCATTTTTACGGATAAGACCATGGTGACGGATTCACGGTCGTCAAAAATAAAGCTCATAAAGACGCAGAACGGACTTTGCCGCCTTGTGCTTTGGGACCCAAACCTTCAGATCGCGCTTACTGAAAAACAGGTTGAAATCATGGCTGTGGAAGCCCTTGCTTTTGCGGTGGAAGGCTATCTTAGCCAGAAGGCCACGTTCTTCAGCGATATGATCATCGAAAAAGCCGTCCAGCTTTTAAGTTATGCCTTGGATGGTTCGCCGTCATTGAACATAACCACACCACAGGAAGTATTGCTTGCCCAGGGTGGCTGTATGGCTTCTCTTGGTGCCGCTTCCAGCTCTTTTGGAGCCGCACACCTTCTTTCCATCGCCATCAATTCTCGCTACAAGATATCACGTTCATTGAGCACTGCAATCCTTCTTCCATATATAATCGAAGATGCGGCTACATTCAGGGCAGACAAGCTTGCCATACTTGCAAAACAGCTCCGTGCCTGTGAATCTGACGCAACCCCTGCCGATGCAAGTGCTGCACTGGCTGAGTATG
This sequence comes from Candidatus Treponema equi, assembly GCA_018064785.1. GTDB lineage: Bacteria > Spirochaetota > Spirochaetia > Treponematales > Treponemataceae > Treponema_D > Treponema_D equi. The sequence goes on along the minus strand of JAGHUO010000097.1, from coordinate 9,853 downwards.
TTCGTCAGAAAATTGCCAAGGTAAACATTCCTGCCCGTTTAAAGGATCTTTCACTTTCCATCGAACAGCTTGCTCTTGCTGCGGAAGACGCAGGTGAGCTTGAGCTTATCAACAATCTTCAGCGTTCCATGACCACAGACGATTTGTTTGAGATCATAAAGAAGGCTTATTGATGATTGATCCAAACAAACTTTACCAGCTGCAGCCGGGGCAGAAAAGGCGCAAGCTTGCCTTGACCTTTGGTGAGCTTGAACGTGACATTGCGGGCATTCCAGAACCTGGAATGGAATACAATTTTACCCGCATGACCCGTGAGGAATACACAAAGACTGTGGCTACCATCGTTCTTGAGGATCCACAGCTGCCTAGAGAAACAGCAAAGCAGCTGAAGGAGCTTATAGAAGCGGTACCTTTCGACGAGCGGAGGGTATGCAACTTTGCGCGTAATTCCCTTCTGGCTCTCATAGGAACTTTCCCTGCGGAATGGGATCTGGTCATTGCCCCACACAGCAACGACAGCCTTACTGTGGAAAAGCGCAACTTTTTCAAAGGTGTAAGCGTTTATGCGGAGGACATCAGAAGTCCTTTCAACATCGGGTCCATTTTCAGGACCGCGGAAGCAATGGGATGTGAAAGTGTCTACATTTCACCAAACTGCACAGATCCTGGACAGAGCAAGGCAGTGAGAAGCAGCATGGGTTGCATAGAGACCCTTGGTTATACAAGATGCAGCCTTGATGATCTTCCAAAGGACAAGCCTGTTTTTGTTCTTGAGACAGGCGGAACTCCGATCAATGAGTTTGAATTTCCAAAGGAAGGAATAGTTATCATCGGTTCTGAGGAGCTGGGAGTAAGCCCTGAGGCTTTAAGACGTGCCGATTATGGCCGTGTGACCATTCCAATGACAGGACTCAAGGCAAGCCTGAACGTAGGAGTAGCCTTTGGTATTCTGATGCAGGCCTGGAATGAAGCCTTGAGGAATGAAAAATAAGGCAAATATGCAAATAATAAAAGCCAGTGTCTCAGACACTGGCTTTCTTTTTTATGACTTGGAGAAGGAAGCTTCCAGATGTTCCGCAAGTCCCTGGAACTGTTCTTCCGATGTGATGCCAAAGGATTCAAGTATGCCCTGGTCGATCTGGGAGTAGTCCACAAGACTTTCGCTGTAATGGGCCATCATGTCGGCGATGTAGATTATCTTTGTAAGCTCCTGTGAAGATTCGGGCGCACTTTCCGGGCTGTGGTGGTAACGAAGAACATCGATGAGGACAGGAGGGAAATTCCATTTTTCCGCGATGAAGGATCCGATTTCACCATGGTTGCAACCTGCGATGAGGCTTTCGAACATTTCCTTTGAAATTCCGCGGGAATGACAAAGCTTTTCTATCTTAAGGATGGCATCCGGTTTTGCGTTCTCAAAGACGATCTTGCCCATATCGTGGAGAAGTCCACATACATAGCTGTCTTCCACGTTTGACTTGTTCTTGCAGAAATTGCGTGCAAGATTATAGGCATAGAAACCAACCTGGTAGCTGTGGTCCCAGAGCTTCTTGCTTTTTTCCGATGAGTTGGAGACAAGATTTTCCATGGAACCGATGGAGAAGAGAAGATTCTTGATTCCACGGAGACCGGCGTATTTTACGGCTTCCTCAATGCTGTGGCATGGATGTGGAAGCATGTAGGCTGCGGAATTGACCATCTTGAGAAGTTCCGCGGTGAGCGAGACGTCATTTGAAATCTTCATGGCGATGTCGCTCATTTTGCTTGTCGGTGAATTTATAAGGTTGTTGATCTGGGTGATGTTCTCAGGGAAATCAGGAAGACCTTCGATAAGGTTTGCGAATTCCTTTGAAAGGGAAACGATGTTCTCGGCGGTTTCCTTTGAGAAAGGCACAATGATTCTTGTGATTGTTTCTCCGTTTTCGCTGAGTATCTGAAAATTGTCCTCAGTGAGGCCATAACGCCTGAGTATGAGAATCATGATGGCAAGACCAAGTCCCGCACCTTCGGAATCATCAAGAAGCTGCGTGATTCCTTCCTCTACGGAAGTGTACTGATATGCACGAGTAATCTTATCATGGATCCTCTTGTATTCATGAACGGTAAGCTCGGCCTTGTTTCGTATTTCAATCTTGATCTTGCTGTTGCGCATCTGAAAGATGGTCTTGATGAAGTAGCCTTGTTTTCTCTGTTCCTCAAGATAAAAGCGGATGTTGTTCAGGGTATCAGATTTGAAATTTTCCATTCCTTTTGCATAATCATCAGTCTTGTTGAGGTCCAGATGTTTCATTGCAAAATAGATGCGCTTTGTGTTTGCTTTCTTTGCGTTGTTTACAAGTTCTTTAGTACAGTAGGCAAGTCCTTCAAAGTAGGAGGCCATGTTGAGCTTTTCAAGGAAAACCGAGAGGATATCGATGATATAGCCTTCCATTTCAGGTGGAAGAGTATAAGTTGTAACAGTAAGAGGAATGCCAGTCTGGATTGCAAGACTGACTTTTTCTTTGTCGACTTTAATCTTTTTAATCTGTGCCATAACTCTCTTGATATATCTGAAATATTATAGTGTTGCTTTTTTTGTTTTTCAAGATAAAATATAATTATGACAAAACAGATTCAGGCTGAACTTCTTGTGCTTTTCCTTGTTCTTCTTGGAAGCATCCGCTATGTGCTCATCAGCCACACAAAAAAAGATTCACTTTCCGTAGTTCCTCTTGCAGGACTGATTTTTTCCATCTTCAACATTTTCGTCTTTGATTTCAGCATAAGGGAAGCGGTCGTATTCGTTTTCAGCCTTTGGGCCACACTATGGAATTTCCGCTCGATCCTGCGTCTTCTTTCGGATGTCGTGATCGACCGCTATGAGGTAAAACTTGTTCTCATAAGCACCTTGAATGCCTTTGTTGCGGTTTTCCTGATCGTGGCGGTGGTGTACTTTCGTCCGGCAAAGGCGGAACCACAAAAGATGGATGTCACGGAAACTGTCACCAGCTATACTGGTTCCCACGCCCTTGGATTCAACAAGGTCAACGGACCTTTCAAGGTGACCAACGGAACCATCTGGAACTTTGAGGCAAATGAGAAAACGATTCCTGGAAGAACAGTGGTTGTTTTTGTTCCGTCCAAGACAGCGGACGTGGATATCTACAGGATTTTCCTTCAGAAGCTGGCAAAAAACGGGTACAGCGTATATTCAGGAGATTTCTGGACCGATGACTGCACCTGGTTTGGAAAGATCGGCGACATGAAGTTCATGAGGCGTTTTCTTTTCCTTATGACCAAACTCGGAAAGCCAGAAAAATACAAAGAGCTCCTTGAAACTGAAAAACGAACGGTAGTTGAGGAATACAGGACCTTGATAAAACTTGCCGACGTAAAGAGCGAAGACCAGCTTTTTATCCTTGCCGACGAAGATACCGGAAAAGCTCTTGAAGGAGTTAGGGATCTGTTTGGAGACCGTATAACAGGAAGCTTTGATCTTGCCTTCCTTGATGATTATGGAACAAAAGGCTTCGGTCCTGTGGAAAACACGGATCCTCTTATCGCAAAATATCTTGGTGCGGAAGTCGACCGCAGCGGCTATCTTTCTAGCCACCTTGCCATGGAAGTGACAGACTTCATCAGCAAGCAGCAGCTGGGGCTTGAGTGATCTTATATTCCATCTTTACTTCACCTGTCTCTACATCGTGCCAGAGGAATGTTTCGCCGTCAAAGGTCATGTAGTTGTGCCAGCTGCCTTCCTTTGGCAGTGAAAGGCTTCCGTCGTTGAGATAGACAAAACCATCCAGTTCCTTTATGCAAGGTACGTGAAAATGTCCGCAGACCATTATGCTGCCCTTTGCGAACTTAAGTGGATTCTGGTCGTTGTAGATATGGCCATGGGTTCCGTATATTGCCTTGCCGCCAAAATCAAGGACCGCGTAGTCTGCCATCATCGGAAAATCAAGTACCATCTGGTCCACTTCAGCATCGCAGTTTCCACGCACGCAGACAAGTTTGTCCGCAATTTCGTTGAGCATGGTTATAACTTCTTTTGGATTGTAGTCCCTTGGAAGGTCGTTGCGGGGCCCGTGGTATAAAAGGTCCCCTAGAAGAAGAATGCGGCTTGCGTTTTCCGTGCGGTAGCGTTGGATAAGTTTCTGACAGTAATAAGCGGAACCATGAAGGTCCGAGGCGATGATCCATTTCATACATACAGTATAGAAGATTTAACTTGTTTTGCTAAGGTTCCTGTATTGTGCTATAATTCAGCCATGAAAGAAAATACAAAAAATAAAGTAATTCCGCTTATACTTTCTGCGGTTGTAATTGTCCTTGATCAGATTTCAAAGGCGCTGGTTGTAAAGTATATTCCGCGTCTTACCATCTGGACTGACGACGGAATCATCGAGATCCTTGGAAAATATCTACGTCTCATTCATGTAAGGAACAACGCCATCGCATTCAGCATGGGCCATACACTTTCACAGAATGCCCGCGGGCTTCTCTTTGCAATCATGCCGCTGCTCATAATCATTGCGGTCTATGTCATCTACTTTCGCAACAACGATTTCACAAAGACACAGAGATGGTGCATATGCGGAATCCTTGGTGGCGGAATAGGAAATCTTATAGACAGGTTCTTCAGACCTGACGGAGTCGTTGATTTCATCGACTGCTATTTCTTTGGCATCTTTGGATGGGATCGCTGGCCTACATACAATATCGCTGACAGTGCGGTTGTGGTATGCGGTGCCATCTTTGTCATCACATTCCTTAAGCAGATCTATGATGACGCAAAAAAAGCAAAATCAAAAAAGGAAGGAAAAAATGAATAGAAAAACTTTTGCAATTCTTTACATGCTTATTTCAAGCATCGTCAATATCATCTACACATTGCTTGTATGTGCCATCGTCATCGTCGTATCGATGATTCTCATGAAGTATGCGTTCCATGCAAGGGCGGAACTTTACGGACCTGCCTTGAGTGCCCTCTTCATCCTTGGTCTTGTGATCGCATTCATCACGTATTCAAAGATTTCCATGAAGGTCATCAAGAAATATAAGTTTGACGAACGCTTCTCGAGCCCGGCACCAAAAAAGAAAGGCTCTGACAAAGCAGAACCTAAGAAGACCGTTCTTCCTTCTTCAGTAGTTGAAGATGAGGAAGATGAAAAATGGAAAGAATAAAACTGATGTGGATTGCCACGCCCGGAACGGGCTCGCAATGACGAATGAGCTTGCAATGACGAAAAAAGCCGCCATGTTCTGGCGGCTTTTTCATTTACTAAAGAGCTATGCCCTTGAAGTCTTCGATTGTTTTGTAGCCGTGGCTTGTCATGAAGGCTTCGAGGCCTTCAATGATTTCTACCATTGCGTTTGGATTTGCAAAGGTTGCGCTGCCGACCTGGATGGCGCTGGCTCCAGCCATGATGAATTCTACGGCATCCTGCCATTTTGAAATTCCGCCAAGACCGATTACCGGTACCTGTTCATTTTCTGGAAGTTTTTTTATTGCTCCACATACATCGTAAACCATTCTCAATGCAATCGGCTTTACTGCAGGTCCGCACATTCCGGCCTTGATGTTGTCAAAGTATGGACGGCCCTTTTCAATGTCGATGGCGACAGCCTGGATTGTGTTTATGAGGCTCAATGCATCAGCGCCGGCCTTTATACATGCAAGGGCTACTGCGACGAGGTCAGGTGCGTTTGGAGAAAGCTTTACGATCAAAGGTTTCTTTGTTGCTTTTCTTACAGCTCCGACACATTCTGCGGCACAGGCTGGATCCATTCCCCAAGCCATACCGCCTGCCTTTACATTAGGACAGCTGATGTTGAGTTCGATCATTGGAACATCTGTCTTGTCGAGAAGTTCTGCTCCCTTGACGTAGCTATCAAGGCTGTGGCCTGCAAGGTTTGCCATGGTGACTGTATCAAGGGCAAGCATTTCCTTGAGTTCGTGTTCGATGAAGTGTGGAACACCAGGATTTTCAAGACCGATGGAATTGATGTCTCCTCCGGTAATCTCAATTATGCGTTCACCGTTGTTGCCAGGTTTTGGTTCAAGGGTAAGACCCTTGCTGCTTACACCGCCAAGCCTTTCAACATCAAAGAATCCGCGGTAGTTCTGACCAAAGCCAAAAGTTCCGCTGGCAGCGATTACAGGGTTCTTGAATTTAACGCCAGAGATTGTAACGGAAAGGTCTGCCTTTTCTCCTGCAGCAAGTGGCTGTCTTCTTGTACCTGTTGGTTTTGGGAATTCAAGGATGTCACCGTCAAAAATCGGACCATCCTTGCATACACGGCGGTTTCCGTCCTTTGTGCTGATTGTGCAGCCAAGACATGCGCCTACACCGCAGAGCATTCTTTTTTCAAGGCTAAGGTAGCATTTGATTCCTGCTTCCTGACATACGGACTGAACGTATGCAAGCATAGGGGTTGGACCGCATGCAAATACAGACTTATAACCGTTAGTTTGGATTGTTTCCTTTGTAAAGGCAGCACTGAGCATTCCGTGAATGCCCTGGGAACCGTCATCAGTAGTAATCACAAGGTTCTTTGCGTCAACATGGTCAAGACCGTAGGAACCGCTCTTGAAGCTGGCATAGAAATCGTAACTGCCGTTTGGTAGGCTGGATGCGAAGTTAGCAACTGGAGCAACACCGATTCCGCCACCGATGATTGCCATACGACCGTTAGTTGTGTTATCAGCGAATTCACCAAAAGTGTTGCCTAAAGGACCATTCATGGAAAGCATGTCACCAGGAAGGAGCTTTCGCATTTCCTTTGTTCCTTCACCTTTTTCAAGGATCATGAACTGTACCTTGAGGCTGTTGCCTTCACGTTCCGCATGGTAGACGCTGATCGGGCGACCGAAGGTCACGTTGCTGCGGCTTCCCTTGATCATGTAGAACTGTCCGGGCTGTGGGCCAACCTGGGAATCGCGTTCAAGCTGTGCCTGGACTTCCAAAAGAAAGACATTTGGCTGTCCTTCAACATCCTTAACGAAATTTACTTTTGCATCTCCATAGAAAAGGATGCCTTTGCCGTCTTTGCCGATCTGTGGTCTGTCACATGCCATTTTGTACCTCGAAAGTATATATTCCAGTTCATTATGTTTTAAGAAAGAACCGTGTTTACTGCCAACAATAATATAGGATTTTAAAGAAAAAGACAGTTCTTCATGAAAAAAAATTTACCGGCTGAATTCAAAAAATCAAATTTTGAAAAGCAGGAAAATTGAACAAATGATGGGAATAGACTAACATGTAGCTATGAAAATTAAAAAACTGACCATTACATGCGGAATCATCGCCGCCTTCATTTTTGCCGCTATTTTTGGAGGTGCTGTTTATCTTGTAAGTTATGCAGTCGCTCCGGAAGACGGAAGCCTTTGCTATGAGAGTGAAAATTTTTCAATCAAGAAAAAGACGGACAAAATAAAAAAACAGGATGATCCACAACATGTTCTTGCGGAACAGGAAAGAGCCATGGCCTATCCAAAGCTCAAAAAATATTCAACTGTCATCACAATGAAAAGTTTTGACGGACTTGAGCTCAAGGCGCTTTTTGCAAGCAAGGGTGAAAAAGCAAGCCATGACTATGCCCTTGTAATCCATGGCTACAGGTCTGAACCAAGAGATCTGGCTCCAAATGCTGTCTACTTTATGGACAAGGGATGGAATGTGATTCTGCCTGGCCAGAGAGGTCACGGCTGGAGTGAGGGTAATTATGTGGACATGGGCGTCTTTGCCTGCCGCGATATGACTGGATGGTGCAACAGGATTGTGGAGATGGATCCAGAAGCAAGAATTCTGCTCTTTGGAATTTCCATGGGAGGCGCCACAGTGATGATGACCAGCGGCGAGAAGCTGCCATCAAATGTTATTGCAGCCATTGAGGACTGTGGATATTCGTCTGTGTGGGAACAGTTTGAATACAGGCTTAAATATGAATTTCATTTGCCGCCGCACCCCATACTGGATCTTGCGTCACTGCTCTGCAAAATTAAAAACGGATTTTCCTTCAGGGACGGATCCAGCGTAGAAGCTTTGGCCAATGCGGAAATTCCGATGCTTTTCATCCACGGGGATTCAGATGACTATGTTCCATACAGCATGCTTGAAAAAAATTACGAGGCAAAGAAAGGAAATAAGGAAATGCTCGTAATAAAAAATGCGGAACATGCGACGGCATGCTTTGTTGATCCGGAGCTCTATTACAGCAGGGTTGATGATTTTGTTGCCAGATGGTTTAAATAAAATAAAGGCTGTCCTTAGGACAGCCTTTATCATTATTAGATACAATAACTAGTTTCTAAATGAATGAATTGGTGCAGGAATCCTACCGCCACGGTTGATGAAGTCTGCGCAGCCGAATGGGCTTACCTTCATACATGGCATTCCGCCGAGAAGTCCGCCGAATTCTACCCATTCACCTTCTTTCTTGCCAGGAGCAGGGATGATGCGTACGGCTGTTGTCTTGCTGTTTACCATACCGATGGCAAACTCGTCAGCCATGATTCCGGAAATTGTTGTTGCAGGTGTATCGCCAGGGATTGCGATCATATCAAGACCAACGGAACAGACTGTAGTCATTGCCTCAAGTTTTTCAAGGCAGATTGAACCTGTCTTTACTGCATTGATCATTCCTTCGTCTTCTGAAACAGGGATGAATGCGCCTGAAAGTCCGCCGACATTTGTAGAAGCCATTACTCCGCCTTTCTTTACCATGTCTGTAAGCATTGCAAGGGCTGCTGTAGTTCCTGGTCCACCACAACCTTCAATACCCATTTCTTCGATGATGCGGGCAACTGAGTCGCCTACAGCAGGTGTTGGTGCAAGTGAAAGGTCAAGGATACCGAAGTTAACGCCAAGACGACGGGCTGCTTCCGAACCTACCATCTGTCCCATGCGTGTGATCTTGAAGGCCATCTTTTTGATTCCGTCAGCAAGTTCGTTGAGAGGGCGTCCCTTGAATTCGCGTGCTGCGGCAAGGATAACTCCAGGTCCTGAAACGCCGACATTGATTACGCTGTCTGCTTCTCCTGGTCCGTGGAAAGCACCTGCCATGAATGGGTTGTCTTCAGGAGCGTTGCAGAAAATAACCAGCTTTGCACAGCCGTTGCATTCGCAGTCCTTTGTAACTTCAGCAGTCTGCTTGATTACTTCACCCATGATCTTTACTGCGTCCATGTTGATACCGCTCTTTGTAGAACCAACATTCACGCTTGAACATACATAGCTTGTAGAAGCAAGGGCTTCAGGAATTGATTCCATGAGGATCTTGTCGGCAGGAGTGATTCCCTTTGGAACGAGGGCAGAGAATCCGCCAAGGAAGTTTACGCCAAGTTCTTTTGCACACTTATCAAGAGTCTTGCAGTAGTCAACATAAGATTTTGCTCCGCTTGCACCGGCTACAAGGGCGATAGGTGTAACGGAAATGCGCTTGTTGATGATAGGAACACCGTATTCCTTTTCAATGTCCTGACCGACTTTTACAAGGTTTGCGGCCTTGTGCATGATCTTGTCGTAGATCTTGTCGCAGGAACGCTTCATATCGCTGTCTGCACAGTCAAGGAGGGAAATACCCATTGTAACGCAGCGAACGTCAAGCTTGTGGCGCATGAACATATTTACTGTTTCTTCAATTTCAACCGGTGAAAAAAGCATAGTGACTCCAGGAAAAAAAATAGGGACCTTCGCATATTCTGCAAAAGTCCCATAATTTTAGTTTATTGAAGATAAATTTTCAATTACATGGAAATTTATACAGTTTCATCCGCCAGCTGCTTGTAGTCAGGGTTGTTTCTGCACCAGTTTTCGGCATAGGATCCCTTGTGGCAGAATACCTTGGTCTTTGTGTCAAAGGCGCT
>JAGHUO010000081.1 GCA_018064785.1 Candidatus Treponema equi | reverse complement strand
GCAACTGCAAGACCAGCAGGACCAGAACCTACAACTGCAATTTTCTTTCCGCTTCTAACCTTTGGAACCTGTGGCTTCATGTAGCCTGATTCAAAAGCTTTTTCAATGATGTAAAGTTCGTTGTCGTGGATTGTAACAGGATCCTTAATGTCCTTTCCGTTGCTGTAATCCTTTTCCATGCTGATGCAGTTACATGCCTTTTCGCAGAGGGCTGGACAAACACGGCCTGTGAACTCTGGGAAACTTGAAGTCTTCAAGAGTCTCCATGCAGCCATATCGTACTGTCCCTTGTAAAGGGCATCATTCCATTCAGGGATGAAGTTGTGGAGAGGACAACCTGTTACCATGCCGCCAAGCTTAATGGCACTCTGGCACATTGGCACACCGCAGTTCATGCAGCGGCTTGCCTGCTTACGGCGGTCTTCATCGTTCAAAAGAACATGCATTTCTTCAAAGTTCTTAAGACGGATCTTTGGATCGATCCAGTCATTTTCAATTCTTGTATATTTAATAAATCCGTTAGACATTCCCATTTGTAAATCACTCCTTTTTATGCAGTAACTTTTTTAAAGGCTTCAAGCAAAGCATCATCGTGGTTCATTCCAGCAACTTCTGCCACTGCAATTTCTTTGAGTACCTTTGCATAGTCATTAGGAATAATTTTCTTAAAGCTCTTAAGACTCTTATCCCAGTCAGAAAGGATTTCCTTACCTCTTGCACTGCCTGTTTCATCAACATGCTTCTGGATAAGGGATTTTACAAGGTCAATGTCGTGACTTTCAGAAAGCTCACTCATTGTTACAAGCTGACCGTTAAGGCGTTGGTAAAGATCGTGGTTTTCATCAAGAACATAAGCAACACCTCCGGACATACCTGCTGCAAGGTTGCGTCCAGTTGAACCGAGGATAACTGCTGTACCTCCAGTCATGTATTCAAGACCGTGGTCACCGCATCCTTCTGCAACAACTGTAGCACCAGAGTTTCTTACACAGAATCTTTCACCGGCAATACCGTTGATGAAAGCCTGTCCGCTTGTAGCACCAAAGCAGCAGACATTTCCTACGATGATGTTTTCTTCTGCCTTGTATGCTGCATCCTTTGGAACAGACACTACAATCTTACCGCCGCTCAAGCCCTTACCAAGACCGTCGTTAGCATCACCTGAAAGACGGAGTGTAAGTCCCTTTGGAATGAAAGCACCAAAGCTCTGTCCGCCTCCACCGATTGCATTTACAACGAAGCTGTCTTCTTCAAGGCTGTTGCCGAATTCCTTCTGGATTTCCGAACCGAGTATTGTACCAACAGTTCTGTCTGTAGAGCTGACCTTAACTTCAAAGCTTCCCTTTCCGCTCTTCTTAAACTTTGCAAATTCCTTAAGGAGAACGCTTTCATCAACAGTCTTTCCAAGTTCAAAGTCAAATACATCTTCAGGAACAAAGTGAGAAGCAGCTTCTCCACCTGCAAGGATGCGGCTCATGTCTACAAGGTTTGCCCTTTCGAAAGCACCCTTTTCTTTGATTCCAAGAAGTTCGCTGTGACCGCACATTTCTTCTACGCTGTGGAAACCAAGTTTTGCCATGATTTCGCGAAGTTCCTGTGCAATAAACTTCATGAAGTTTTCTACATATTCAGGCTTTCCTGTAAATCTCTTGCGGAGTTCACTGTTCTGTGTCGCAACACCAAATGGACATGTATCAAGATTACAAACACGCATCATTGCACAACCCATTGTGATGAGAGGTGCTGTTGCAAAACCGAATTCTTCTGCACCAAGGAGACATGCGATTGCAACATCACGGCCACTCATAAGCTTACCGTCTGTTTCAATTACAACGCGTGAACGAAGTCCGTTCTGGATAAGTGTCTGATGTGTTTCAGCAAGACCAAGTTCCCATGGAAGACC
>JAGHUO010000084.1 GCA_018064785.1 Candidatus Treponema equi | reverse complement strand
TGTTGAAAGCCTTGAACTTTTGCGCGGCATTGTCGACGTTTGGCTTCCGGACTACAAGACAGTAAATTCCATCATGAGCAAGGAACTTTTTGCGGCGGAAGATTATCCGAGTGTCGCAAAAAAGGCTATCCGCTGGATGGTCAACAACACTCCCATGAAAATCGCCGAGGTCAAGAAAAACGGTGAGACCCGTGAGAAAATGCTGAGCGGAACAATCATACGCCACCTTGTTTTACCGGGCCGGCTCGATGATACGAAACTTACATTGGACTGGCTCAAGAAAACCTGCGATGGCAAATCATGCATCTCGTTAATGTCCCAGTACACACCTGTTCCTTTTGAAGGACCTGCGGAAGAACTTGAGTGGAGAAATAAATCCCTTGGTGCATTCCAGAACCGCCTCATAAATACAGAAGAAGACAAGACCCTGAGAGACCTGATCGACAGCTATGATTTTGAATACCTTTTCTACCAGGATCTGAGCGACGACACAACCTGGCTCCCCGACTTCAACAGAACCCAACCGTTTAGTTACAGTTTAGCAAAACCGGTCTGGCATTGGAAAAACGGTATAATAAACAATTAAATCCCGCGAGTTTTCGTAAGAAAACTCGTAGACATTCCGTCAGGAATGTCCTGTGGCATTGGAAAGATGGAATGGTAAACAATTAGTCACGCGAGTTTTCGCTTGGCCTGCTTTCTTTAAAATAATGACAATTCTTTCTTTTTTATCTATATTAATAGTATCACTAAAACAGAGGTAGACATGTCAGACAGAAACGACGATGACAAGAAAAAGAACGAAAATGATCCTTACGACTTTTTCAAGCTTTCGATAGACGACAATGATGAAAAAGGTGACGGACCAAAGAACAACAAGCCTCCAAAGAGAATGCCCTTCTGGAGCGTGCTTCTCGGAATCGCGGCGGTGCTTCTTGCCCTCAATTTCCTTTTCTCATCAAAACCAAATGATCTCATAGACTTCTCGGAATTCCGCAACCTTGTGGAACAGGGCCAGATTGTCCGTGTGGAGCTTGGGGAAAACTATTTCACAGGCTACACGGCAGACGCAACTTCCGCCAGGGAACAGCAGAACAAAATCGGTTTCCTGAGACCGCTCGCAGGCCAGAACATGCAGCAGGGCATATACAGAACTTCAGGCGTACTCATGCAGTCATTCATCCAGCTCCTTGATGAAAAGGGAGTTGAATATAAGTTCGTTGAGCGCCAGAACAACTTCCTGCTGCAGATCCTTGTAAACATCGCAGTGCCGGTGCTCCTAATTTTCCTCGTGTATTTCTTCATCTTCAGAAAGATGGGAGGCGGAATGTCAGGCTCAATGTTTGGCATTGGCGGAAGCAAATCAAAGGCAATTGATGAAGGCAAAGTGAAGACACGCTTTACGGATGTTGCCGGTGTTGACGAAGCAAAGGAAGAACTTGTGGAGGTTGTAGACTTCCTCAAGGAACCAAAAAAATATACTGACATCGGTGGTAAGATTCCTAAGGGTGTCCTCCTTGTTGGACCTCCAGGAACAGGTAAGACATTGCTTGCCAGAGCCGTTGCAGGTGAAGCCGGAGTTCCGTTCTTTAGAATTTCCGGATCCGACTTTGTTGAAATGTTTGTCGGTGTCGGTGCATCCCGTGTACGCGACCTCTTCAAGCAGGCACGTGAAAAAGCTCCATGTATCGTATTCATCGACGAAATTGATGCCCTCGGAAAGAACCGTATGAATGGTTACGGAGGCGGAAACGATGAGCGCGAACAGACTCTCAACCAGCTTCTTGTAGAAATGGATGGATTTGACAACGAAAAAGGTCTCATCATTCTTGCCGCTACAAACCGCGCCGATGTTCTTGATCCTGCCCTTCTTCGCCCAGGCCGCTTTGACCGCCATGTTCCGGTTGAAAAGCCTGATGTAAAGGGACGCGAGGACATCCTCAAGATCCATGCAAAGAACGTAAAGCTTGACGATGATGTTGACTTTGAGTCAGTGGCACACGGAACAACTGGATTCGCTGGTGCCGATCTCGCAAACGTAGTGAACGAAGCTGCCCTTCTTGCCGTTCGCAATGGACACAAAAAGGTAACTATGTCCGACTTCAACGATGCCATTGACAAGGTAAGCATCGGTCTCAAGAAGAAGTCACGCAAGGACAATGAAAAGGATATCCGCCTTGTTTCAATCCATGAGACAGGACATGCCCTCGTTGGTGCATTCACTCCGGACTATCCACCGGTAAACAAGATCACTGTAGTACCTCGCAGCCATGGAGTCGGAGGATTCACACAGTATCGCGAGGAAGAGGAAAAACACTTCCAGACTAAGAAGGACATGATCAACGAGATCGATACACTTCTTGGTGGACGTGCGGCAGAAGAGGTTGTCCTTGGAGACATTTCCACAGGTGCCTCAAACGACATCGCAAGGGCAACAGAAATCATCAAGCGCATGATCGTTGACTTTGGTATGAGCGACAAGTTCCGCAACATGACTTTGGGAAAGGGTGTTCTTTCAAATGCAGCTGGAGAGCCTACTCTCGTACGTGAATTCTCGGAAGAGACCCAGAAGTACATCGATATGGAAATCTCCCGCATCATGGATGAACGCTACAAGTATGTGACAAAGCTGCTTAAAAGCCACAAGGCGCTTCTTGAATACATCGCCGGTGTTCTGAAAGAAAAGGAAACGATCGACGGAAAAGAATTCCAGGAACTTATCAAGGCAGAAAGCCACTGCAAGGAACTGGAAGACAAGGCCAAGAAGCCTGCCGCAAAAAAGCCTAAGGCAGCAGCAGAAAAGACCTCTGCTGAAAAGAAGACCAGAACAACAAAGAAAACAGCAGAAAAGAAATAGTCTGCTTTTACAGTCGTAAAACAATTGAGCCCTTGAATCAAATTCAAGGGCTTTATTTTTACACTGCGATCACATTCCTTCCCTTAGTTCAAATCCAAAATAGTCGTGCCCAGGATATACCAGAGTTGCTCCGGAAACATTTTCCCTGATGCGCGAAAGACTTTGCATCATCTGGACTTCACTTCCGCCTGGCAGATCAGTCCTTCCCCAGGTTCCGTAGAAAACAGTATCGCCGCTTATAAGCAATCCATCCTTTTTGTTCAAAAGACAGCAGCTTCCTTTTGTATGGCCTGGAGTATGAATTACAGTCCAGGTGTCAAAAAGCGTTTTTCCATCAGCAAGGAAATCTGTCGGTTCGGGAAGTTCCGAAACAGACGGAATGAAAGCATCATATCCCATGGCCTCAAGAGATGGTCCTTGAACTTCACCGGAATTACTTCCAATCATGGGAGAATCTTCCTTATGGATGTAAACCGGAATCTCAGGATATTTCTCTCGAAGATACTTAAGGCCAGAAACATGGTCAAAATGTCCATGGGTCAGAACAACCGCCGCAGGCACTAGCTTCAATGAATCAAGATAGGCGGAAAATTTTTCTGTATCACGGGTAAAACTGCAGGCCGCAGGATCAACAATAAAGCATCTGTCTTCTCCAATCGGAACAATGTAAGTGTTTACTCTGAAAATACCGGTCTGAATGCAATGGATTTTCATAAGGTCTCCTGGATTTCATTTTGTTGTGCTGTGATGATTTCAATGCTGGCAAAAAAAATGGCAGCCGAAGCTACCATTTTTTACTCTGTGATTCGGCTAGAAGCCATTCTGTAAGATTCTAAAAATCCGCGGGAACCGAGTTTCGGTTCCCGAAGAAATGTCCTTAGACATTTCCGTTGTTTACAAAGTGAGACTTGACCTGTCCGTCATCTGCAGTTTCGAAGTATGTCTTCTCTTCTACAGGAGCAGGAGCTTCCTTTGGTTCTTCTGCTGCAGGGGCTGAAGGTTCAGCTGTCTCTATAGGAGCATTGTCCATTGAAGCTGCGAAAGCTGTCTGTGCGGCTGCGATCTTTGCTTCCTCTGTGTTTACAGATGTATCAGCATGTCCTTCGTTTGATACATTTGCTGGGATTACTTCATCCTGTGCTTCTGTTGCTGACTCGCCTTCTTCCTTCTTGCGGCTATAGCTTACAGAAAGCTTTCTTCCACGGTAGTCGTAACCGTTGAGGGCAGCGATTGCCTTGTCGCAGTCTTCTGCAAAAAGCTGGATGAATGAGTAGTTTGAAAGAACACGGATCTCACCGATTCTTGAGCGGTCAAAACCTGCTACGCTTACAAGGAGACCAACCAGGTCACGTGGGAATACACCACGGCTTCTTCCTACGCCAATGAAAATTGTTCCAGCTGCTGATGGATCGATTGTTACGCGTGGAGCTCTTTCTGTATGTTCTTCTGTCGACTGCTTTCTTTCTGCTGTACGTTCGTTGCGGTTGAAACGCTCCTCACGCTTGTTGTTAAAGCGGTCGTTCTTGCCTTCGCGGTTAATGCGGTTGCTTCTAAAACCAGATGTTGCGTTCTTGATGAGCATTGCTGCAACATAGCTTCTGCGTGAGAATGGGACATTCTTCTTGAAAAGTTTCTTGAATGCCTTCAATGTCTCGATGTCTGAATCACTTGAAGATTCAACACGTCTTACTGCATCTGCCAAAAAAGCTGCTACCTGTTCCTCATTGATTGAAAAACCATCACGATTGTTGTTGTATGCCATTTTTTTACTCCAAAAAATTTTTTACGTAGCCAAAATCTGTCTTTTTAAATGAAAACTCAAACAATAAAGATTCCATTGATTCCGGCTGAATTGAATTTGTTAAAATAAGCCACTGAATTCCGCGCATCTTCAAATCTGCCAGACATTTTTTTAGAAGTTCTCTTCCTATGCCAAGGCCGCGGTAATTCTGAATCACAAAAAAGTCAGTGAAAACAACTGTCTTCTTTGCTGAGGACGGACATGAAGAAACAAGTGCACATCCAAGAAAATCATGGTCATGGGAGTAACATACATATCCAATTTTACTCTCTGCATCGCAGCTGTTGGACTGTCTTTTCAAAATGTCAGCAACCGCGTCTCCAAGTTCTCCTGAATACTTCTCTTTGTATTCCTCTGTCATATTTATCACTTCACGATCAACGCATTCTTTGTCCTTAACAGAATCGTATTCGGTGAATTCAAAATCATCCTGAACAAGGTATTCCGTATCTTCTGAATACTCATCCTCTTCAAGCTGTTCCAAACCCCAGGACTCGCAAAGTTCGTTGTACCATTCGGTTATGCATCCATTCATGGTCTTGTCCTTGAAGGCAAACCACATCTGTTCCACTTCCGGGTACGATCTTAAAATGTCCTTGAATGTCCTGAACACCCCCCTTCTGTTTGCAAGGCATCTTCTGAGCTCTTTGTAGCAATTTGGATTATGAAGCCCTGCAGTGAAATTTTCCATCATCTCAAATCCATCACCGCTTTCCCAGGATGGAAGAGAATAATAGTTTATACCATCTAGAACCGGTTCATCATCCTGAACGACGACGACCTTGCCCTCAGCAGCGGACACAAGGTAAGAATTACCCTGGTCTTCCATAGAGAAGAGGATCTGGTCGCGTAGAATGTCGGTCAGTTTGAAAGTCATGACAGGAACTAGTTGAGGTCTGAACGCTTTGTGATGATCTTGCTTATGAGACCATACTCGATTGATTCCTGGGCATTGAGCCAGTAGTCGCGGTCTGTATCCTTTGAAACCTTGTCCAAAGATGTACCTGTCTCCTCGGCGATGATCTCATTGATTTTTGCACGAGTCTTTGCAAGCTCTGCGGCATGGATCTCGATATCTGTAGCAACACCCTTCATTCCGCTTGATGGCTGATGGATGAGGTAGCTTGAGTTTGCAAAACCATAACGACGCTCTTTTGGAGCTGCAAGAAGAATAAGTGCTGCGGCACTTGCTATAAGTCCCATACCGATGATGTATACAGGAGCGTTGATGAAACGGATTGTATCGAAGATCGCAAATCCTGCGTAGACATCACCACCTGGGCTGTCGATGTAAAGGTAGATAGGCTTGTCGCTGTCTGCCTCGAGAATAAGAAGCTGGCGGCAAATTCTGTCAGCAAGCTCTTCGCTTACTTCACCGCTCATTAAAATCTGTCTTGTCTTAAGGAATTTTTCTGCAAGTGGATCTGCCATTTCTGGCTTTTTTTCTTCCTTCTTTTCGTCTTCAAGGCGAATGTTCATTGTTCTGGTCATTTTTTCTCCAAATTCGATTGCATTCATAATCTAAACAATGCTACCAATATATACAAAATTTGCCCAACTGACAACTAAATAGTTTTTGCCTCGTCCCACAGCCCAAGCATTGTTCCGTCGTTTTCTTCCTTCATATCAAGGCCTTTTTCCTTCATTCCCTTTTCCACAAAACGGAACCTGCGGCCGAATTTATTGCATGCCTTTTCCATGGCTACGTTAGGATCAATCCCCAGCTTGCGGCAATAGTTCACCGCGGCAAGCAGAAAGTCCCCCGCCTCTTCTTCCAGATGCTCCTTGTCCTCTTCGTCGCGGGCCATGGCCATTTCTTCCAGTTCCTCAAAGACCTTGCTTTCCGCCTGCTGAATAGAACGCCAGTCGAATCCAGCCTTTGCTGCCTTTTTAAGGATCTTGTAGGCCTTGAGCATCGGCGGGAATCCCTTTGGAACAGTATCCAGCACCGATTCCGATTTTCGGCCTTCCACTTCTTCCTTTATTTTGTCCCACTGCTTTATGACCTTTGCGGCCGTATCAGCCTGCACATCTCCAAAGACATGGGGATGACGGCGCACAAGCTTTTCACTGATCTCATCCAGGACTTCTGCAATGGTGAAATCCCCGGACTGCTCGTAGCAATAGGAAATGAGAACCAGGTTGAAGAAAGCATCTCCAAGCTCTTCCTTTGCATGATTTGGGTCGCCTTCCGTTATGGCGTCGATCACTTCAAAGGTTTCCTCTATAAAAGTCTCACGGAGGGTTGCCGGTGTCTGGTTCCTATCCCATGGGCATCCGTTTTCGCCCCGTAATTTTTCCGTTATTTCATAGAGCCTGCTGAAACTTGATGGTGTTGAAGTGTTCATGTTGCAAATCCTTCTTTTATAGGCGGAACCATTAAAGCCCCGCTTGTTTTTCCTGAAGGCCATTATAGAACAATGGGACCAAAAACATACTATATGGATTTTTAGTATGGCCATTGACCTTAAGGAATTTTTCTATTAAAGTTCGACTTATAGACAAATGCGGGGTTAGCTCAGTTGGTTAGAGCATCACGTTGACATCGTGGGGGTCAGTAGTTCGAATCTACTATTCCGCAATACTTTAAAACAAGAAAGCCACACACTGAAAAGTGTATGGCTTTTTTTATTTCAGGATCCCTTGATTAGTCCTGGCCGCTGATTTCCTTGTAGAATTCTACGAGATCCTTGCGGTTTTCCTTTGTGTAGGCAATGGCTGTGCGAGGATGCTGGTTGAGCTGACCTGTGAGAAGGTATGGATGCTCGTATCCCCATCTTACGCCGTCTGCACGGAGCTTGTTGATGTGCTTTTCAAGGAACTGGTATACAGGGAATGTGCTGTACTTAGGGTTCTTGAGGAAACCGAGGAGAAGTTCCATAGCGCAGTTTCCGGCACCGCGACCCATTTCGCCGTATGTAGCATCAAGGTAGTCTACGCCGTCGCCACAGCATTCAATTGTGTTTGCAAATGCAAGCTGCATGTTGTTGTGTGCGTGGATACCGATCTTCTTGTTGTATTTTTTTCCTGCTGCTGTATAGATGTCAGCAACGCGAGCCATTTCTTCCGGATA
>JAGHUO010000079.1 GCA_018064785.1 Candidatus Treponema equi | reverse complement strand
TGCAAAAATCTTTATCAAGATATTTTCCAGTTTTTGTCTTGCCGACATTGCTTGCTTTTGCAATGTTCTTTATTGTTCCATTCTTCCTTGGAATCGGCTTGTCTTTCACAAAGTTCACCACAGTAACAAGAGCCAGCTGGGTAGGACTTGAAAACTACATCAAGGCTTTTACAACTGACAATGAATTCATACATGCGTTGGGTTTCACTTCGCTGTTCACAATAGTTTCAATCATCACGGTAAATGTATTTTCTTTTTCCCTTGCGCTTCTTTGTACAAGAGAAATGAAGGGAGTCACATTCTTCCGCTCAATTTTCTTCATGCCAAACCTTATTGGCGGTATCGTCCTTGGTTACATCTGGAACCTTATGATCAACGGTGTCCTTTCAAAGTTCGGTGTGGATATTTCCTATGCGACAAAGTACGGTTTCTGGGGACTTGTTGTTCTCACAAACTGGCAGCTTATCGGCTACATGATGGTCATCTACATTGCGGGGCTTCAGAATATTCCGACTGAACTTATCGAGGCATCACAGATCGACGGAGCAGGTCCACTCAAGACTTTGTTCAAGATCAAGATTCCGATGGTAATGCCATCAATCACAATCTGTATGTTCCTTACACTTACAAACACATTCAAGATGTTCGACCAGAACCTTGCCCTTACTGCAGGTGCTCCAAACAGAACAACAGAAATGCTTGCCCTCAACATCTACAATACTTTCTACGGAAGAATCGGATGGCAGGGTGTAGGTCAGGCAAAGGCATTCGTATTCTTCATCATCGTTGCCATCATCGCATTTGTTCAGCTCAAGCTTACAAACACCAAGGAGGTTGAATCATGACATTATCAAGACAGAAGACAGCATCAAACACAGTTGCCCTTTCTTTCCTTGCAGTTCTTGCGGTTATATTCCTTCTTCCAATCGCATTGGTGCTTGTGAATTCCTTCAAGTCACGCCTTTACATTTCAAGCGCACCATTCGCCTTGCCCAATGCGGAGACTTTCGTAGGACTTGAGAACTACGTAAAGGGTCTTTCTTCTTCAGGCTTTTTCGTTGCTTTCCTCAGATCCCTTTTTGTGACTGTATGTTCAGTGGCAATAATCATCGTATGTACATCCATGACTTCATGGTTCATCGTCCGTGTAAAGAACAAGTTCACCAGCGCACTTTATATCCTGTTTGCCTTCTCGATGATCGTTCCATTCCAGATGGTGATGTATACGATGACATACGTGGTTCAGTCCATCAGCTTCAACAATCTTCCTGGTGTTGTTTTTGTATACCTTGGATTCGGCGCTGGACTTTCGGTGTTCATGTTCACCGGATTTGTAAAGGCTGTTCCTCTTGAGGTCGAGGAAGCTGCGGAAATCGACGGATGCAATCCTTTGCAGACATACTTCATGATCGTATTCCCAATGCTTAAGCCTACTGCAATCACCGTTGCGATCCTCAACTCCATGTGGGTATGGAACGACTATCTTCTTCCATATCTCGTACTTGGAACAAAGCACAAGACTGTTCCGGTTGCAATCCAGCTTGCAATGCAGGGAGCCTATGGTTCCACAGATTACGGCGGATTCATGGCTATGCTGGTTCTTGCAATAGTTCCTATCGTAGCCTTCTACATCGCATCGCAGAAGTACATCATCAAGGGTGTAATTTCGGGTGCGGTGAAAGGATGAATTACCTTCGGTAATTCATCTGCACGAACAACTTTTTTCAATACTTCGTATAAGAAAAAGTTGTTCGTGGGGCGACTATAGGATTACTCGGCCGCAGTCCGCGTCCGTTTTGCGTAAACGCAAAAACGTAATTCTCTCAGGATGAAAACATCGTATGAGAAAGATCAGTTGTTCGTGGGACACTATAGGATTACTCGGCCGCAGTCCGCGTCCGTTTTGCGTGAAGGCATAAAAGTAATTCTTTTAATATGAACAACCTGTATATGGAAACAATTGGATTAATCTGATACCATCTGAAACGTTTCCATATAAAAAATAAGTTCGGGTAGGTTCAGTTATGACTATAAAAGATATTGCAAAAGAATGTGGCTGTGCAGTCGGAACCGTATCCCGTGTATTGAACAATCAGGATTATGTAAGCGACAAGACCCGTGAAAAGGTAATGGCAGTTGTAAGCAAATACAACTTTGTGCTCAACAACAATGCAAAGGCCCTCAAGGCCCGCGGAACAAAGACAATCCTGATTCTTGTAAAGGGTACTTCAAATATTCTTTTGAACAACCTTCTGGAAAAAGTCCAGAAAAGCATGGAAAAGCTTCCATATACATCAAAGGTGATTGTCCTTGATGAATATGACAATGAAGCGGTGGAAGCAGAAAAGGAGCTTCGTGAGACAAAGGCGTTGGGTATCATCTTTCTTGGTGGTAACCCGGAACGCAACAAAGATGTCTTTCCTAGGCTCAATTGTCCTTGCGTGCTTATTTCTACAAAGGCTGATACGGAAGAACATGAAAATCTTTCCAGCGTCAGCACGGACAGTTATCAGGCGGCACTTCTCATCGCAAGATACTTTGCAAAGAAGGGCCACGAGAAAATAGGAGTTATCGGAGGAGATTTTATATCTTCAAGGATGACCAAGAGACGTTATGAAGGCTTCTTGGAAGGCCTTGAGCTAAGCGGAATGACATTCGACGCAGAAAAGTCCTATGCGACCGCAAAGTATTCCCTTGAAGGCGGAGCAAAGGCAGTTGAGGAACTTGTAAAGAAGTTTCCTGATGTGACTGCGATCTTTGCAATGTCGGACATGCAGGCAATGGGAGCCTGCAGAAAGTTGAAGGACATGGGATACCGTGTTCCTGAAGACATTTCTGTTGTAGGATTCGACGGTATTCCAATCGCCCAATACTACTGTCCAAAGATTACAACAATCAGGCAGAATGAGGAGGAACTGGCAGTTCAGGGACTCAAGACTCTGCTTGATGCCATAGAAAAAAAGAATGGCGCCGTTCACAAAAACATTCCCTTTGAATTTGTTGAAGGTGAAAGCGTCAGAGAAATATCCAGGTCTTTATGATTCGAGGATTCATAAATGGCGGGCCCCTCCTTACTCTTTCTGCCTGCGTCCCACCCGTCTATATGGGTATCAAATCATAAAGACATGACTATTAGAGGTGAATTATGTTGAACAAAAGAGCAAATGGTGTTTTGATGCATATTTCTTCCCTCCCAGGTAACACGGGAATCGGAACATTGGGAAAGGAAGCCTATGAGTTCGTAGACTGGCTCAAGAAGGCAAAGCAGTCATACTGGCAGATTCTTCCAATCTGTCCTACAAGCTACGGTGACAGCCCATACCAGAGCTTCTCTACTTTTGCGGGAAATCCATATTTCATCGATTTTGATACTCTCGCAGAACAGGGATACCTTGCAAAATCAGACTACGAAAATGTTACATGGTGCGGTCACCAGAATTACGTTGACTACGGAACTCTCTATGTTGAACGCCACAAGGTTTTCTCAATCCTTCACAACAACTTCAAGAAGAACATTCCTTCGGACTTCGGAGATTTTATAAAGGCCAACGACTGGCTTGAGGACTATTCACTTTTCATGGCAATCAAGGATGCCCACGGTGGTGTTTCATTCAGCGAATGGGAAGAGAACATCCGCAAGCGTGAAAGCGTGACTTTGGAAGCATGGCGCGGAAAATGCGCAGACAGAATAGAATATTACAAGATGCTCCAGTATTTCTTCTTCAAGCAGTGGTTCGCCCTCAAGGACTACGCAAACAGAAATGGAATCCAGATCATCGGTGATATCCCTATCTATGTTGCCGCCGACAGCGCTGACGTTTGGTCAAACCCTGACCAGTTCATGCTGGACCAGAACCTTGTTCCTGTGGAAGTTGCAGGTTGTCCACCTGACTGCTTCAGCGCAGACGGACAGCTTTGGGGAAATCCTGTATACAACTGGGAATACCAGAAAGGAACGGGCTATGCATGGTGGAAGAAGCGCCTTGAAAAATCCCTTAAGATTTACGATGTTCTACGCATCGACCACTTCCGCGGTTTCGATTCCTTCTATTGTATTCCATATGGAGCAAAGGATGCCAAAATCGGTCAGTGGAGACAGGGACCTGGAATGGATCTCTTCAATGCACTCAAGGAACAGTTTGGCGACATGCCTATCATCGCGGAAGACCTTGGATTCCTTACAGACAGCGTAAGGCAGCTTTTAAAGGATTCCGGCTTCCCTGGAATGAAAGTCCTTCAGTTTGCCTTCGACAGCCGCGAAGAAAGCGATTATATTCCATATAGATATGTTCCAAATTCAATTGTCTACACTGGAACCCACGACAACGATACTATCATGGGCTGGTGCGAGACAGCAGCTCCAAAGGATGTTGAGAGCGCAAGGGAATATCTTCGCGCCGGAGACAATGCGGATCTGGTAAAGGAAATGATGATCGCCGGAATGGCCAGCGTTTCAAATACATGTGTTCTTTGCATGCAGGATCTTGCATGTCTTGGAAAGGAAGCCCGCATGAACATTCCGTCGACTGTTGGGAACAACTGGAAGTGGCGCTTTTCAAAGGAAATGTTCACTGAGGAAGCAAATGAATTCCTTGGTCACTTTACAAACCTTTACGGACGTGCAGCAAAGTAAGACGGAAAGCAGTTAAATCAAACCAATAAAAGTGCAGGGGTACTTGGCAAGTCCAGGTCCCCCTGTTTTTTTAGCGCCTATCTCTTATGCAAATTTCATTTCATAAAGGTATTCCCGGCGTTCCTCGTCTGAGCCTTTGTTTTTTCTTCCTCCGCTTTCACTTATCCTTTGCATTC
>JAGHUO010000066.1 GCA_018064785.1 Candidatus Treponema equi | reverse complement strand
GATGACTGACGTTTTTTAAAACAAAAGGGGCTGCCCATTGTGAAGTCTGAAGTTTGCTTCATCTATGGACAGCCTTTCTTATTTACGGAAGGTTGATTTATTTTTTTACAACTTCCGCAACGGCTCCTGCAAGACCGCTGAAATTCTGTATATCGCTTGGGACGATGATTTTTGTAGCTTTTCCGTCGGCGGCCTTTTCAAATGCTTCAAGGCTTCTAAGGCGGATTACCTTTTCATCAACTCCAGCTTCCTTTATCATCTTAAGTCCGGCAGCGGTTGCTTCCTGAACCTGACGGATTGCTTCTGCCTCACCTTCCGCCTTCTTTACGGCAGCTTCCTTTTCCGCCTCGGCAGCGAGGATTGTTGCTTCCTTTGCGGCTTCTGCTTCAAGAATGCGGCTCTGCTTCTCACCTTCGGCTACAAGGATTGCGCTCTGTTTCTTTCCTTCAGCAATGAGGATCTGCTCACGGCGTTCGCGTTCCGCACGCATCTGTTTTTCCATTGCTTCCTTGATTGCCTCAGGCGGAATGATGTTCTTTACTTCAACGCGGTTGACCTTGATTCCCCATGGGTCTGTGGCCTCGTCCAGGATTGAACGCATCTTTGTGTTTATTACGTCACGGCTTGTAAGGGTCTGGTCAAGTTCCAGTTCGCCGATGATGTTGCGCAGTGTAGTGGCGCTCAGGTTTTCCAAAGCATTGATTGGTTTTTCGACGCCGTATGTGTAGAGCTTTGGATCCGTGATCTGAAAGTAGACGACCGTATCGATCATCATGGTTACGTTGTCCTTTGTGATTACGGGTTGAGGCTGAAAGTCCAGGACCTTTTCCTTAAGGCTCATGCTGTTGGCCATTCTGTCAACCAGCGGAAGCTTTACATGAAGCCCGACCTGCCATGTTGAATTGTATGCTCCAAGACGCTCGATTACATAGGCGTGGCTCTGAGGAACAATGCGGATGTTTGTCACGATAAGAATGAATACGATCAGCGCAAGTGCTGCAAACAGGTAAACCATTTCTGTTTATTCTCCTTTTTTGTTTTGTTTGACTACAAGAGTGTTTCCTTCGACTCTTGAGACCGTGCAGACGGAATCAGATGGTATTTCAGTTCCGTCTTCTGATTTTGCAGTCCAGACAACACCGTTCTTGGTCTTTACCTCACCGAATTTAAATTCCGAGATTGGAGAGACACAGAGTACTGTCTGGCCGTCAAGGCTGTTGATGTTTCCCTCGCTCTGCTTGCCTGTCCTAAGGAACTTAACCACGAAAGGCCGTGTCAGGAAAGCAAGGATTGCCGTGAGGAAAATGAAGATGAGGATCTGCCATTTTATTGGCATGCTTCCACGGGCGATGAAAATTAGCGGAATGCTGGCGATGGCTGCCCAGATGGTCGTGAGCGCCATGGTTGAAGCTTCCACAATGATGGAAACCACAAGGATGCCTACCCAGACCCAGGACATGAATGTTGTAATTTCAAACATATTTTAAATATAGGAAGAATTCACAGGGAATGCAAATTCTTCCGGCTCCTCTACATAAGTTTCTTTCCGTCTTCAAAGGCCTGGCCTACTTTCCTGCCAAGCTCGTAGTAGCCGTGTCCGCTAGGGTCATAGCATATCGGATGGAATTTTGTCAGATCCACGTTTCCGTTTTCATCAAGGATCTTTTCGTCGGCGCAGATGTTGACGATTTTTCCTATGTAATGCATTTCGTCTTTATCCCTTTCACCGTCGATCCTGAGAAGCTCACATTCAAGACAGAGTGGAAGCTCATTGATCACAGGTGCGTTTACGAATTCACTTTTACGTGTGGTGAATCCGGCCTTTTCCATTTTTTCAGGTTCTTCTTTTCCGCTTACAAGACCTACATAGTCACAGGCAACGGCATGGTCAACATCAGCGATGCTCACAGTGAAAGCCTTGTTCAAGTCGATATTGTCAGTGGTCTGGTGCTTTGAAAGCGAGATGCAGATCTGGTCTGCCTCGACTATTCCGCCCCAGGCTGCGTTCATTGCGTTTGCTTTTCCGTCTTTGTCGTAGGATCCAAGAATGAGTACAGGCATAGGATAGATCATTGGTTTTGCCCCAAGGTTTTTCATAGTATTCCTCCAAATGTGTTTATACCTTCTATTTTAGCACGGGCGGAAGGAAAAAGCACTTTCATAGTGCATATAATGCAACTGGTATTGCAGATTTTCCATTTAATTTGCTGTTGAATTGAGGTACACTTAAGTTACCGGAAGAGATAAATGGAGGTTCTTATGTCAGGAAAAGCAAGAGTGCTGTCTGTTACAGCCGGAACTTTTCTGATTGTGGTGGCTGCTGCAGCATTCATAGTTAAATCCCTTTATGCACGAAAGACTTTGGGAGAACTTACCTTTGAGCCTGACTACTACTGGGCAGACAAAAAAGCGGACACTGACAAATGGGATTTCAGAAAGAC
>JAGHUO010000173.1 GCA_018064785.1 Candidatus Treponema equi | reverse complement strand
ATAATTTCCTTTGCCGTATGTTTTGACAATCTGAATGTGGACAGGGTTTATGTGAATTCAATTTATGAAGGCTGCGGAACCATAAGATGCGCCCACGGAATTCTTCCGGTTCCAGTTCCAGCTGTTGCGGCAATCGTAGAGAAAGCAGGTCTGCCTTTGGAAATGGGAAAGGATAAAGGCGAGTTTGTGACTCCAACCGGCGCCGCCATACTTGCCGCCGTTGCAACGGATTTCACAGTGCCTGAAAAATTCAAGATTCTAAAAACAGGCTATGGTGCAGGCAAGAGAACCTACGAAAGACCAAACTTCCTTCGCTCGATGCTTGTTGAAGAAAGTTCGTCAAACCTTTCTGACACAATCGTAAAGCTTGAATCAAACATCGATGACTGCAGCGGCGAGCAGCTTGCCTTTACAATGGAAGAATTGATCGCGGCAGGAGCCCTTGATGTTCATTATGTTCCATGCGTAATGAAGAAAAACAGGCCTGCATACATCCTCTATGTTGTGTGCAATGAAAGCGACAGGTCGAATATAGAAGAAATCATTTTCAAACATACGACGACAATCGGAATCAGACGGCAGAATATGGAGCGTACAAAACTAAACCGCCGCCAGATTTCTGTTGAGACAAAATATGGCAATGCCGAATGCAAGGTTGTTGAGATCGACGGAATTGAACGGGTCTATCCTGAATACAAAAGCGTCAGTGAACTTTGCAGGAGCAGTGGAGCATCCTACTCAGATGTGAGCCGGGAAATTATTTTTGCTGCGGAACGAGCTATTCAGAAGTAAAAACTTTTTCTTCCGAAAGTATAAGAAGGTCTACGAGAGGAATATTGTGGACCTTTGTTTTTCCTTTGGGAGAAGTGATGGAAAGTTCCACATTGCTGGCCATAAGGTCGGCGGCAAGTTTTTCGCCGTAGATCACTGCCACAAGTTCCTTGTATTCATCCCTGGACATTTCTTCGTCGGAAAGAACAGGTGCCATGAAAAGATCCATGACGCTTTTAAATTCTTCTCCCAGGGAATTTGAGAATTTTACTATGGATGCAGGTGACAGGGTGACGGTTGTCTTTGAAGTCGTATAAGAAATAAAATCAAAAAAGCCTGTGAATGCAAGATGAAGTTTCTGGCGTTCAGGAGATGAGATTTCCACTTCTGAGAATCCTGCCTGGGCAACAGATTTCTTTATTGCCTTTGTGTCAAACAAGGGCTGCTTTCCGTTGGTTCCGTCTATTTCATTAAGGCCGGCCATGGCTGAATCAAGGGTAGCTGTGAGTGTTCCGCCTAGATCAATATCAAGAGACATGGTTGTCTTTCCGTCGGCTGCAGGTTTCACGGCGGCTTTTGTGGCACATCCGGTAAAGGCCATGAGGAATATTAAATAGAAAGTTGTGTAGATTGTTTTTCTTCTGTTCATATTTATGCAAACAAATTTAACGGCAGGCAGTTACTTGTGCAATACGGCTGATTTCACTTTGACATATTGAAACATTTTGTCATTTTGAATAAACTTGTTATAATAATTAGAAACTATTTTTTAGGAGAATGAAATGGCTGTTATCAAACCAATGATCCGTTCGAATATCTGTATCAACGCTCACCCAGCAGGATGTGCAAAGGAAACAGAAAATCAGA
>JAGHUO010000043.1 GCA_018064785.1 Candidatus Treponema equi | reverse complement strand
CAGAAGGAATACACTGATGCAATAGGTTACGCAGCAGGTTTCTTCTCCTGCGAGTCCGGCAACGGTGTTGCACATTTCAACTGATCTGCACTCAAGAATTTTTCAAGGCACGCAAAGTTTTCCACTTTGCGTGTTTTTTTTCCCCGAACCTGACACACAGGCTTCTTTCATCGGCATACTACAGCGATGAAAATCATAGAAGCCAGAAATCTTTCAAAGAAATACACCAGCTACAAACGCGATGCCAGCGGTATCCTGAAAAGTTTTTTCAAGCGTGAGAAAATTGCCGTGAACGCAGTTGATGACGTAAGCTTCACCATAAACGAAGGAGAGGTCTGCGGAATTCTTGGTCCCAACGGAGCCGGAAAATCAACGACAATAAAAATGCTTTGCGGAGCCCTTTTCCCGACGTCAGGAACAATTGACGTGATGGGATTTTCACCTGCAAAAGACCGCAGAAAGTACGTGGCGCAAATCGGCGCTGTCTTTGGTCAGAAGTCACAGTTGATCTGGGACATACCACCGGCAGACAGCTTCAGGATGAACAAAGCAATCTACGGAATCTCGGACAGAGACTACGAAGAACGTCTCGACCAGCTTGTCCAGCTTCTTGACCTCAAGGAAATCATCTACAAGCCGACAAGGGTACTATCTCTTGGAGAAAGAATGAAATGCGAATTCATCATGGCAATGCTTCACGATCCAAAAATCGTGTTCCTCGACGAACCTACCATCGGACTTGACGTCATCGCAAAGGATACCATCCGCGACTTCATCAAGGCAAAGAACAGAAGCGGAACAACATTCATCCTTACAACCCATGATCTTCAGGATGTGGAACAGCTCGCGCACAGAGTAATCGTCATCAACCACGGAAAGAAAGTCTACGACGACACGCTGCAGGCCTTAAGGTCAAATCTTGAGGATTCAAGCATGACAATCGACAGCATCATAAAAAAAATCTACAAGGAATAGAGATTCAAATATAGGAGCAAACAATGACAACCACAAAAGGAAAAATCGACTGCACACCGGAAGAACAGGGATTTGATTCCGGAAGAATCGAAGCACTCAACACACACTTTGAACGAAAGATCGCGGAAGGCAAAATCGCCGGAGCATCCTACGTCATCACAAGAAACGGAAAGACCATCGCCAGCGCAGGTGTTGGAAATGCAACATACATCGACGGCGTTGGAGCTATGAGGACCGACACAATCCACAGAATAGCATCAGAAACAAAGACATTCTGTGCCGTCGCCATCTTCAAGCTCATCGAAGACGGGTTCTTCCGTCTTGATACACCTGTTGGAGAAATCCTTCCTCAGATGAACAGGGATCCATATAAGAAAATCACGATCGCACATCTTCTCACACACACATCGGGTCTTGTTCCTGACGGCGGAACTTTTCCCGACGAATGTGTAAAGGATGCCTTTGACTGGATCGACATGGCCGACAAAAGGTTCCGTGCAGGAGAAAAGAACATTGACTGGCTTGAGGAATCCCTTCACTGCGGTCTTTACAAACCTGTTGGTGCAGAATGGATGTACTGCAGTTACGGATTCATCATCCTCGGAGAAGTGATCTCAAAAGTTTCAGGCATGAACGTCCATGACTTCATCGTGGAGAAAATCTGCAGACCTCTTGGCATGACGAGCACGTTCTTTGACATGGATGACGAATACGGAAAGCGATTCAACTTTGACGGCTTCGGACACCACGGAACGGCCCCGACGCTTGAAGAAATCAGGAAAGAAAAAGAAGAAGACAAAAACAGCCTGTGGAGCAGGATCCCTAAAACAGGAGGTGGACTCTACTCATGTCCTGAGGATCTGGTGAAATTCGGCAACATGCTTCTTGGAAAAGGCAGTCTTGGTGGAACAAGGATTCTTGGACGCAAGACAGTCGAAGTGATGACAAGCCGTGTTCTTTACAATGTGGCGGACAACTGCTGGGAAGCAGAAAATCCTGACCGCAGATACAGCTACGGCTTTGACATGAGAGTTGGACCTGGAACAAACCAGACGTTCCACTACACTCCTGGAACTTTCATGCACGAAGGAGCCGGAGCATGCTCCCTGGTAATCGATCCGGTGGAAAACATGTGCGCTTCATGGTTCGTGCCGTTCGCAAAGGAAGGGTGGTTTTCAGACTGCCTCTGGTCTGTGTCAAACGTTATCTGGTCGGGATTGAAATAATTGAACATAATCAACCGCATAAACACTCAGGCAAAGATTCTCAGGGAAGTCGCTTTCGTGACATACAAGGAATGGGCCGCATACAGAACCCATTCCATGGTTTCGATTTTTGTCGGTCCCGTGTACTTCATAGTCCAGTATTTCATCTGGAAGGCTGTCTACTCCGGAAACGCCGGCTCCACCATCTACGGAATGGATTTCAGTTCCATGGTGCGCTATTACGGAGCGGTGACTCTCCTTGGCTATCTGACAATGGACTTTGCCGACTGGAACCTGAACATGCTTGTAAAATCAGGCAAGTACCTGACCTTTGCCCTGAGACCTTTGAACCACCGCTTCTTTGCCCTGTCGCAGAAAGTCGGCCACAGAATTCTAGGCTTCACGATTGAATTCATACCGTGTCTGTTGATTTTCATATTCATCTTCAAGGTGGACATGACACCAGGGTTTCCGTTGTGGACACTGGTTTCCGTGGCACTGGCTTTTCTCATGCAGTTCTACTTCAACTACTTTCTGGGACTCCTGAGTTTTTTTCTGACGGACACGCAGGGAATAAGATGGGCCTTCAATTTTCTCGCCCAGTTTTTTTCCGGAACAATAATCCCGCTGGTTTTCCTTCCGTCGTGGATGCAGAAGATCCAGTTTTTTCTTCCGTTCCAGTACATCTCCTATGTACCCGTCCGCGTCTTCACAGGAAGCTACGAACTGAACGGAATAGATTTTTCCATTCCACAGGCGGTGGGAATTCAGGCCGTGGCAGTTCTTGCAGTCTTCCTGCTGAACATCACGACCGGAAAAATGGCAATGAGAAGATTCACGGCAGCAGGTGCATGAAATGAAATGAAATACGGCGCAGTCATGGAAGTCAAGATGAACAGATTCAGGACATACGGAACAATATACAGGGAATGCCTACGGTCTTCCTTAAGACAGGCTTCGGCATACAAGACAAATTTCATGATCTCGCTTTTTGTGAATTTTCTGGGCTACATAGGACTTCCTGTAGTGACGGCCTTGATCTACAAAAGCGGAGCGGGATTCCCCGGATGGAATTTTCATGAGGTCATTTTCATTCAGTCGCTGTTTCTCGTGTCAAACGGAATGAACGGAATTTTTTTCTCCAATGTAATCTGGCAGACCATGGATCACATCCGCGAGGGAAATTTTGAGATAGTTCTATTGAAACCAGTCTCTCCATTGTTTTTCCTGGTGTCCAGGTCCTTCAATCTTGACAGTCTGGGCGGAATGACCGGAGGGCTTGCCTTGTGCTTTCTGACGCTTCCACACCTGCAGGGAATCACAGCAGCCTCGACATTCATGTTCCTCCTTATGTTCTCAGGCGGACTTGCGGTTCAAAGCGGATTTTCACTGCTCATGGCGGCGACATCCTTCATATGGATAGGAAACTCACGCCTCCACGAGATATTTGAAAGCGTCGCAAGTTTTGGACGCTATCCTGTTTCAATTTTCCCACAGGCAGTAAGGATTTTTTCCACCTTCATCATTCCAGTGGGAATGATCGCATTCTATCCGGCAAGCATACTTCTCGGCAAATCAAGTTTCCTTTTTCTGCCTGCTCTGATTCCATGCATCGCCTTCTTTCTTGTCTCGAAGACAATATATAACAGGATGATAAAACTTTACGAAGGTGTCGGCGGATGATTTCCGGCACAGGATCTGAATTGTTTCGTTTGACAATTCATTTCTTATATAATACTATGTATTCTGAATTATTCTTATATGAATAAAAGGAGAATTTTGAAATGTCAACTGAAATGATATTATTCATCGTTCTCCCCGTAGCAGGACTACTTCTTGGATGGACAATTCGCTGGGTTTATGCCAGATTTCAACTTTCCGCCTCTGAACAGAAAGCAGAGCGCGTGAGACAGGATGCTATAAAAGAAGCTGAAGCTCAGAAAAAAGAGATTCTTCTTCAGGCAAAAGAACAACTCATTCAGGACCGTAATCAGCAGGAACGGGAGAACCGTGAACGCCGCACAGAATTGCAGCGTTATGAAAGCCGTGTAAGCAAGAAAGAAGAACTTTTGGACCAGAGAGCCCAGGAGTTTGACAAGAGGGACAAGGAATTTGCCGCTCAGTCCGCTGAGATGCAGAAAAGACAGGAAATTCTTGCTGAAAAGGAATCGAACCTCCGCTCGGAACTTGAGCGCATTTCAGGTCTTACAGCAGAAGAAGCCAAGGCACTCATCATCAAGAATCTTGAGAACGACGCACGCCATGACGCACAGGCACTTCTCAACAAGATCGACCAGGAAGCTCAAGTAACAGCAGAAAAGAAGGCTCAGGAAGTTCTCGTTGCAGCAATACAGCGCATCGCAACAGAAACAACAAGCGACATCACAGTAGCAACAGTTTCACTTCCAAGTGACGAAATGAAGGGACGCATCATAGGTCGCGAAGGCCGCAACATCCGTTCCCTGGAGACACTTACTGGCGTAGACATCATCATCGATGATACACCAGAAGCAGTAGTAATCTCATGCTTTGATCCAGTACGCAAGGAAATCGCCCGCGTAGCATTGGAACGCCTCATCGTTGACGGACGTATCCATCCGGCACGCATCGAGGAAATCGTACAGAAGGTTACACGCGAGATCCAGCAGAAGATCTACGAAGAAGGTGAAAGAGCCCTCTTTGATCTTGGAATCCACAACATGGGCCAGGAAGCAATCCGTGCCATCGGCCGCCTCTACTTCCGCACAAGCTATGGACAGAACGTGCTTACACACTCAAAGGAAGTCGCAGAACTTGCAAGCATCCTTGCTGCAGAAGTTGGAGCAAACCGCGAACTTGCAAAGCGCGCAGCCCTTCTCCACGACATCGGTAAGGGCGCTGAAAACGACAGCGACCAGAACCACGCAGAAGTCGGTGCAGAAATGGCACGCAAGATGGGCGAGGATCCACGCATCGTAAATGCGATCGCAGCCCACCACAACGACTGCGAGGCACAGACAATCGAAGCTGTTATCGTGCAGATCGCCGATGCAATAAGCGCTGCCCGCCCAGGTGCACGCCGTGAGACAGTGGACAACTACGTCAAGCGTCTTGAAAACCTTGAGGAAACAGCAAAGAAGTTTACAGGTGTTGAACAGGCATACGCCATCCAGGCAGGCCGTGAGCTCCGCATCCTTGTAAACAACGAAAAGATCCCTGATGACCAGGTAAAGGAGCTTGCAAAGAACATTGCAAAGCAGATCGAGACAGATCTCCGCTACCCTGGAAGAATCAAGATCACAATGATCCGCGAGACACGCATCGTGGAATACGCACGCTAGTGTACGCTGGATAAGACTAAGAAAGCAAAAGGACTGTTCGAAAGAACAGTCCTTTTTTTATTCCGAATATTTTCTGAAACTTGGATATCTGGAAACAAAAGATTCCAGGGCTTCGTCGTAATCATCAAAGCCACATTCAAAAAGCTCAAAGGTTCCGTCTATATAATAAAGATCAACGGGAGTATACCCTGCATGGGTCTGTCCGTTTATCAGGAAATCAACCCTGCATCTTTCAACGGAATTCTGCAGGATGTAGGCGACAAAGGACGAACATACAAAATTGATTTTATGGAAGATGTCTTCAGGTTCCTTCTGCAACGGGATGGAATCAAAGGCAAACTCTATCGGGAAATTCCGGCTGTGGCTGTAATTGTCAAGGTTCCTCCAGTGATGGATAGGAGCGGAAAAGTTCTTTGTGATTCCGTATACAGTATCATGGTTGAGGACATAATCAAGCAGGCGGTCCACATTCTGGGAGTCAAGATTTTTGCATGGAATAGCTAAGACTATGCACCTTGAGCGGGAATAATCAAGGGTATTCATGTATTCATTTTCGCCGGGAGTCTTTACCATCTCCAACTGAGCCATATTGCTTTTTTTTGTAAGTGAAAGACCGACAAAAGAATCATCCCTGAGTTTTGTGCTCATTGCGGAATGAACATAGGCGACACCATCACCTGCCGTGCCCACAAGTCTTATAGGGCGTCTTATCATGTTGCCGGAACAGAAAGTCCTTTCATAGATGACATCATAGAGACGGATGAAACAATAGCTCTCGCTTGCCTGCTGCTTTACTGAAATATTCTCGTTGATTCTTGGAGGCCTTCTATATGACTCCACTGATGAAGAGGCGCAGGAAGCAAGAAAAAATGAGAAAAATATCAATAACGGAAACAGAACTTTTTTCATCTAAGTGCGGAATTATAGAGAAAAAC
This sequence comes from Candidatus Treponema equi, assembly GCA_018064785.1. Classification (GTDB taxonomy): domain Bacteria; phylum Spirochaetota; class Spirochaetia; order Treponematales; family Treponemataceae; genus Treponema_D; species Treponema_D equi. The sequence goes on along the minus strand of JAGHUO010000043.1, from coordinate 6,718 downwards.
TCTTTTTTTTCCTACAGGTTTTTAGAAATTCAATGAAGAAACAAAACGGTCCTGAAAGCCTTTATACTGGGCAAGATCAATCACATTGGACTGCTCTGCCAGCTGCAAAGCCTTGTCACGAAGACTGTCATCGACAAGGAACATTGTGGCACCTGCCAGAGAACCGTTGCCAAGGGACAGTACATTATGACACAGTATTTGCGGAATCATACCGACAGAAACAGCCTCGTCTACATCAAGCTTTACACCGAAGCCACCGGCAAGATAAAGGTCAGGACGATCAATGCAAGTCAGCCTGTCGCAGAGTATATCAAGTCCGCTGCAGACGGAAGCCTTGGCCAGCTGAAAATTTCTTATATCCTTCTGGGTAAGGTACACCGAACCTGAAATGTTCCGCCTGTCTGAAGAAACATCGACAAAGGCACCTGTATCATCGATGATGCCCAATTCAAGAAACTGAGCCACGGCACTTACAAGGCCTGTACCGGCAATGGATCTTGCGTCCCCTCCGCCAATGACGGAACAGGAAACATTTCCATTGTCAACGGACACTTTTACAATACTGCCTTCAACGGCACCGGAACCGCATTCTATGCCAAAACCTTCGAAAGCTGGTCCTGCGGAAGTCGAAGTGCAATATATCTTTTTTGAACTGCCGTCACGTACAGCCATCTCACAGTTGGTACCAATGTCGGCAAGGAATTTTGTTTTTCCATCATCATTATGGAAACCGGCGGCAATCATGGCAGCCACCGTATCGCCACCGACAAAAGGACCTGCCACCGGAGCAAGGTAAAGCTCACAGTCCTCATGGTCAAAGCCATAGGCTCCAAGATATTTTTTTGCAGGAGAAGAAAAGCCAAATCTATCCGGAACCTTAAATGGCCAGGAAGCAAGGCCGCTGACATCAAGACCGGCAAAGAGGGATTCCATTACGGTATTTCCGGCTACAGAAATGCGTTTTAGGCAGACACGTCCCAACCGGCTGGCTAGGAAAGATGCCTGGCAGATCTGTTCAGCTTTTGAAATCATACGGCATGCCTGGGCTCCTATTGCATCATGCAGTACGGAAAGTCCATCTGGGGTAAGTGAGAAAGAAATCCTTGAAACAACATCGCTTCCGTATTCCGCCTGTGAATTTGCTTCGCCAAAGGAACAGAGCTGACGGCCGTCAAAAAGGGAGATGGCACGCAAGGCAATTGTGGTGGTTCCGATATCCAGGGCAATACCTATATCGCATGGAGAAAAGGAACTCATTGGATGACAGACGGCACCCTTGCCTTCAAGCAATACAGAGACTTCTTTTTCAATGTATGAGTCACCGGAACAAAGTCCGCAATGCCTGCACACCCTGCAAATCATGGCTAAACTATAACCTCTATGGGCTAAAAAATAAACAGGACTTCATGCGTAAAAAGAGTTTGAAATTTCCAAAGCCATGGTTTATCATGTTTTGATAAGTTTTATTAAAACAAATTAATAAGGAAGGAAATCATGAAAAAGCTTTCAAAACTCACACTCGTCCTTGCCGCACTTGCTATGGCAGGAACTACAGCAATGGCAAAGAAGCAGAAGGTAATCAAGATCGGTGCAATCCAGCTTGTTGAACACCCTGCATTGGACGCTTCATACAAGGGATTCGTTGACGGACTCAAGGATGCCGGATACGAAGATGGAAAGAACATCAAGATCATCTACGAAAACGCACAGGGCGAACAGGCAAACTGCGTTACAATCGCAGACAAGCTTGTCTCACAGAGATGCGATATGATCTTTGCAATCGCAACTCCAGCAGCACAGGCTGTAGCAAACAAGACAGAGACAATTCCAGTTCTCATCACAGCTGTTACAGATCCTAAAACAGCAGGTCTAGTTGAATCAAACGAAAAGCCAGGCACAAACGTAACAGGTACATCTGACCTTACACCATGTGCAGCACAGATCCAGCTTCTCAAGAGACTTGTTCCAAACGCAAAGAAAGTCGGTATGCTCTACTGCTCAAGCGAAGAGAACTCACGCTTCCAGATCAACCTTGCAAAGGCTGAATGCGACAAGCAGGGACTCAAATATGTTGATGCAACAGTTTCAAACACAAATGAAGTTCAGCAGGTTGTACAGTCTCTCGTTGGAAAGGTTGACGCAATCTACACTCCAACAGACAACATGATCGCTTCTACAATGGCAACAGTTTCCCTCGTTACAACACCAGCAAAGATTCCTGTAATCGTTGGTGAAGACGGAATGTGCCAGGGCGGCGGTCTCGCAACATTCGGAATCAACTACTATGAGCTTGGAAAGCAGACAGCAAAGATGGCTGTTGAAGTAATCAACGGAAAGAAACCAAGAAACATGCCAATCCAGTACCTTGACAAGTGTGACTTCTCATACAACAAGGAAACAGCTGCAGCTCTTGGCATCACAATTCCAGCTGACCTTATCAAATAAGGCAGTTTTTCAGTTTCCGCCAGCACCATTGCCATAAGCTGGCCAAAACCATGACAGCATGAATTCTGTATTTTCAGTTTTCATGCTGTCCTTTTTTTTTGCATTTTTTGTTTTTTATCCATAATTAATATAGATGTATGAAAAACAAGATAAGTGACTATTCAAATCAAAACAGACATCCTGACATCAGGGAACTTACCCTTGCAAACGGCATCTCCTACCCCAGCGACGAGGAACTTGTCATGCTCATTCTTGGACGCGGAACAAAAGACAATCCCATTGCCCGGCTTTCAGAAGAAGTTGTGGACGCCATCAATTCAACAAATGAAAGCGAGCTTATGGAAAGACTTACATCCATCGGAGGCATGGGTGCCTCAAAGGCACTGGCCATAACCGCCGCCCTTGAACTTGGAAGAAGACGGAAAGGATACCTGCATTCTGTGATCCACCAACCAAAGGACATAATCCAATACGTAAGGCAATACAGCCTTGAGCAGGCAGAGCACTTCATCACAATCACAACCAACGGAGCCCATGAAATACTAAGCCAGAGAATCATTTCCGTGGGAACCGTAAACAGGGCGCTAATACATCCAAGGGAAGTTTTTGCTCCCGCCATAGCCGAGCATGCATCGGGAATAATCTGCTGCCACAACCATCCGTGCAACCAATGCTATCCAAGCGAAGCCGACATCGAAGCGACAATCCAGCTGCAGAAGGCGTCAAAGGTTCTTGGGATTTCATTTCTGGACCACATAATAATAACCAGGGACAGCTACTTTAGTTTTCTTGAGCACGGCATGCTTGATGACATACCCGTCAAGGAAAGCGTAACCTGATCATTTGCCTAATCAAGCAAATATGGTTATATTTTTCGTATGCGATTATATTCAAGAAAACAGACAATCATATATTGTGCAATAACAGCATTGATAGCAGGCTCCATCACAGCAGTCTGCACCCTACTCATAAAAGGCAACATCAACCGCCAGAAACAGCAGGCGGAATACAAGGAAGCGTCAGTAGTTCCGGCTGAGACATCCCCTATGGAGGTGTCGGACGGTCTGGAACTTGAGACAAACACACCGGCACTCACTGTCGCAACAAACAGCAACCAGTATACACAGGATGAAATGCAGAACATCTCTGTATACGAGAAATGCAACGAGGCTGTAGTCAACATCACAACACAGACAATGGGATACAACTGGTTTCTCGAACCTGTCATCACAGGCAGCGGTTCAGGTTCCGGCAGCATCATAGACAAGCGCGGTTATGTCGTAACCAACTGCCACGTCATAGAAGATGCAACTACAATCAACATATCTCTGGCAGACGGAAGCACCTACGAAGGCCATGTTGTAGGAAAGGACATTGAAAGCGACATCGCTGTGATCAAGTTTGATCCAGATCCAAAAACTGAGCTCAAGACAATCGCCTTTGGTGATTCAGAGTCCCTTAAAATCGGACAGAAAGTCATCGCCATCGGAAATCCATTCGCCCTTGAACGCACCATGACAACAGGAATCATATCCGGACTTGGGCGCCCTATTCAGTCAAGCAACAACGTGATCATACGCAACATGATCCAGACAGACGCCGCCATCAATCCAGGAAATTCCGGAGGTCCGCTTCTGGACAGCCAAGGTCGCATGATCGGCATCAACACCATCATCTACTCAAAGTCAGGTTCTTCAAGCGGTGTCGGTTTTGCGATTCCAGTAACCACAGCACGTCGTGTAGTACGTGACCTTCTTGCCTACGGAAAGGTAAACCGCGGAACAATCCAGGCATCATTTGTACAGAACACAAACCGCATCGCTTCATACGCAGGCTATAGAATCAGCTCCGGTCTCCTGGTAAACAAGGTACGCTCTGGAAGCAAGGCAGCAGAAGCGGGTCTCAAAGGCGGAACAAAAGCCGTCCAGTACGGAACCTTCAATCCTCAGACAATCTACCTTGGCGGTGACATCATCATAGAGGTTGACGGAATAAAAATCGCACGGCTTGCTGACTACTACAGTGCCCTTGAGGACAAGAAGCCGGGAGACAAGGTGAACGTCACGGTCTATCGCGATGGGCACAACATCGGCCTCACCATCGAACTGGAAAATTAGAATGAGAGAATTCAAAGTAGTTTCGGAATACGAGCCAAGCGGTGACCAGCCGGAAGCAATCGCAAAACTTGTGGAAGGTTTCAAACGCGGTGACAGATATCAGACACTGAAAGGTGTAACAGGATCAGGAAAGACATTCACCATGGCAAAGATCATCGAGGCGGTCCAACGGCCTACCCTCATCATCAGCCATAACAAGACCCTTAGCGCCCAGCTTTACCGCGAGTTCAAGACATTTTTTCCAAACAACGCAGTCGAATATTTCGTCAGCTACTACGACTACTACCAGCCGGAAGCCTATGTCCCGGCACGTGACCTCTATATAGAAAAAGATGCATCGGTAAACAGGGAGATAGACAAACTCCGTCTTGCTGCAACCTACGCCCTCATGGAACGCCGCGATGTAATCATCATAGCCACCGTCAGCTGCATCTACGGTCTTGGCATGCCGGACCTCTACAAGGACATGAGGCTCCACCTTACCCGTGGAGAAGAAATCGACATGCACAAACTTGCCTTGAAGCTTTCAGAAATACAGTACCAGAGAAACGACATGGTTTTCGAACGCGGAAACTTCCGCATACGTGGCGATGTCATCGAGATATTCCCAACCTACATGGAAACTGATGAGGCATACCGCATTGAACTGGACTTTGATGAAGTCGCAAGGATCCGCCGTTTTGACGTGATGAACGGCAATACAATAGAAGAACTCGACGAGCTCCAGCTATATCCTGCAAAGCACTTTGTTGTTCCAAAGGAAATGATGGTTCCTGTCACAGAGAAAATCCAGAAGGAAATGGAAGAAGCTGTAGAGAACCTGAGGGCAAAAGGAAAGATGCTTGAAGCGGAACGTCTCAAGACCCGCACGACATACGACATTGAGATGATGAAGGAAATGGGATACTGCAGCGGAATCGAAAACTATTCTGCCGTCATTGCAGGCCGTAAACCAGGAGAACCTCCTGCGACACTGCTCCATTATTTCCCTGATGATTTCCTCTGCCTTATAGACGAAGCACACGTAACAGTTCCGCAGATCGGAGCCATGTACGAAGGTGACCGATGCCGCAAACAGAATCTTGTGGATTTTGGATTCCGTCTGCCAAGCGCATTGGACCACCGCCCTCTCAAGGCCGATGAATTCACAGCAAAGATGAACCAGGTCATCTACGTAACAGCGACACCACGCCCACAGGAAGTAAAGGAAAGCACCCAGGTTGTGGAACAGCTCATCCGTCCAACAGGACTACTGGATCCTATAATAGAAGTCCGCCCTACGGAAGGGCAGATGCAGGACATCTACAAGGAAGTCCAGAAGCGCATTGAGAAAAACGAACGCAGCCTTATCCTTACACTCACCAAGAAAATGGCGGAAGACCTGACGGACTACCTGGCAAACCTGGACCTGAAGGTAAAATACATACACTCGGAAATAGACACCTTCGAGCGCGTGGAGATCTTGAAATCCCTTCGCATGGGTGAGATCGATGTACTCATAGGAATCAACCTTCTGAGGGAAGGCATAGACCTGCCGGAAGTTTCTTTTATCGCCTTGCTTGACGCAGACAAGATAGGATTCCTACGAAGCACAACAAGCCTTATACAGATTGTAGGCCGCGCAGCCCGCAACGCCGATGGAATGGTCGTCATGTATGCCGACAGAATGAGTGACGCCATGAAAGAAACCATAGAAGAGACAAAGCGCCGCCGCAGCATACAGGAAGCATTCAACAAGGAACACGGAATCGTGCCAAAGACCATCATCAAGGCCATCGGCAACATACTTGAGCATCCGGATGGACAGGCAGGCACTGCGGAACAGGAAAGCGGAGACGCATATCTCAACGAAGTAAAGAAGAACGCAAACCTCTTCAACGCAAAGGAAAGAAAGAAGCTCATAGATCTCCTGAAGAAGGAAATGACGGAAGCGGCCGAAAGACTGGACTACGAGACGGCAGCCATCTACCGCGACCAGATACAGGAAATTCAGCAGCAGTTCGGGAAATGACGGTGAGTCTTGTTCCCGCAATTGACAATGTTGTTTATATTGTATATTATCTTTGAACTTGTAATTGAAATTATTTTTAGGTAGGTAATATTATGTCAAGAACATGTGATGTTTGTGGAAAGCACCCAGTACACGGAAACAAAGT
>JAGHUO010000057.1 GCA_018064785.1 Candidatus Treponema equi | reverse complement strand
AACAATCCCATTGAATACATCCTTGAAAGCCTTAAGACCATCTACAGCGTAAAGCACAGGAACGGTTCCATAAGGCGCGCAAACGTAAACATAGCCGCAACGACAGTTGAAGAATACAGGATGCTCAAGGAAGCCGGAATCGGAACCTACATCCTCTTTCAGGAAACCTACCACAAGGAAAGCTACGAGCAGCTTCATCCTACAGGACCAAAGCATGACTACTGCTGGCACACAGAAGCCCACGACCGCGCCATGGAAGGCGGAATCGACGATGTTGGCCTTGGCGTTCTTTTTGGTCTTGATAAATACCGCTACGAATTTGCAGGACTTCTCATGCACGCAGAACATCTTGAAGCCGTACATGGTGTAGGCCCACACACGATATCTGTTCCACGCGTAAAGAAAGCGGACGACATTGATCCGGATGTCTTTGACAACGGCATAAGCGACGACATGTTCATAAAGCTCATCGCCTGCATAAGGATCGCAGTTCCATACACTGGAATGATAATCAGCACCCGTGAAAATGAAGAGACAAGGCGACGTGCCCTTGCATGCGGCATAAGCCAGATAAGCGGAGGCTCACGCACGAGTGTAGGCGGCTACACGAAAAAGGAACGTCCCCACGATTCGGAACAGTTTGATGTAAGCGACACAAGGACTCTTGATGAGGTCATCGGCTGGCTTATCCAGCAGAACCACATTCCTTCTTTCTGCACAGCCTGCTACAGAGCGGGACGTACGGGAGACAGATTCATGTCACTTTGCAAAACCGGTCAGATACAAAACTGCTGTCATCCAAATGCCTTGATGACTTTACAGGAATACCTTACAGACTATGCAGGCAAAGAGACAAAAGCTGCGGGAGAAAAACTCATAGAAAGAGAACTGAAAAATATTCCACGGGAGAAAACACGGGACATCTGTGCTTCTCATATAGAAAAAATCAATACTACAGACGAAAGGGATTTCAGGTTCTAAATGGAAACACCATCAGGCGAACGAACACACATTGCTTTTTTTGGATGCCGAAATGCCGGCAAATCAACTCTCGTGAACATACTTCTCGGACAGGATCTCTGCATAGTTTCCGATGTAAAGGGAACAACCACTGATCCGGTAAGCAAGTCAATGGAACTGCTTCCTTTTGGTCCGGTTGTTCTCATAGATACTCCAGGCTACGACGATGAAGGTGAACTTGGCAAAAAAAGAATTTCCAAGACACGACAGATTCTTAACAGAGCCGACATCGCAGTTCTTGTCATCAGTTCCACAGGCGGAATTACTGACACTGACCTTGCTTTTGAAAAACTTATAAAAGAAAAAGGGATTCCCTATTTCATCTACGAAAACAAAAATCTTCCGAATGCCCGTGCTGAACTTTTATCGGCCATAGAAAAACTATATCCGGCAGCAAAAACAGAAAAGAAAATTCTCGACGGTCTTATAAAAGCAAAGGACTCAGTTATTCTCGTATGTCCTATAGATGAAGCGGCACCTAAAGGAAGACTTATTCTTCCACAGCAGCTTGTTCTACGCGAGATAATTGATATGCACGCGACTGCCATCGTCTGCCAGCCAGAGGAACTGAAGGAAACAATGGAAGGCCTCAGAGTTCCGCCTGCAATGGTAATCACTGACAGTCAGGCTTTTAGACAGGTTTTACCGGTGGTAGATGAAAAAGTTCCGCTTACTTCATTTTCAATTCTCATGGCACGATACAAAGGATTTCTTGATGAATCAAGGAAAGCAATCGGCGCATTAGATTCACTGAAAGACGGCGACAGAATTCTTATTGCAGAAGGATGTTCCCACAGAAGACAGTGCGGTGACATAGGGACTGTAAAGATTCCGGCTGCATTAAAAAAAATTACGGGCAAAGAACTTGCAATAGAGACTGTAAGCGGATCTCAGTTTCCAGAAGATCTTTCTCCTTTTGCAATGATAATTCACTGCGGTGGATGCATGATTACGGAGCGTGAAGTTTTATTCCGCATGAAATGTGCACAGGATCAAGGCATTCCTTTCTGCAACTACGGAATTTTTCTTGCCCACGCGGCTGGAATTCCGGTGATGTAATTTTTTAAATTTTTTAAAAAAAATGCAAAAAATATTTTTTTCTCATAATTAAATAGTTGTGTGCGGCGGAAACATGCGCGCTGTTTTCAATGCCACATGCGACTTTATTTTTTTGTGAGGATTAATATGAACTCTTTAAATCAGGTTATCATCGAAGGCAACGTTGTTCGCCAGCCGGAAAAGAAGACATGCAAGAACGGTTCCTTCATGTGCAGGGTGCCAATTGCGGTCAACAGATACTACAAGAATTCTGAAGGTGAATATGTGGATGACGTTTCTTTTTTTGACATCTCCACTTTTGGACCTCTTTCAGAAACTTGTGAAAAGTGGTGCATCAAAGGTAGAGGAATCCGCGTTGTGGGAAGACTCAAGCAGAATGTTTCTACAGGTGAAGACGGAAAGAAAAACAGCCGTGTGGACATCATCGCGGAACACATTGAATTCAAGCCGGTGATGAAAAAGACAGGCGACAATGAAACCGTTGAAAAGGAAGCGGAAGAAGCTCCTAAGACTTCACCAAGCAAGAAAGAAAAACTTGCCATGCTTGCGGAAGTTGCCGCCGCCACACAGAAGGAACAGGAGGCATGCGAAGAAGTGGCGTTCTAAAAAAATGGCCTCCCGATTTTCATCAGGAGGCTTTATTGTTTATTGGCTAGCGTCTGCCTTTGCCTTTACCAGGTTTGCCGTAGCGCTTCTGAGGTCTACCTCTGACGCCCATGGCTTCCTCCGCCTCGCGTCTTGCGTTTGCTGCCTGGTAGGCTTCCATCTTTTCTGGGTTATAGAAACCGTCCTTCCAGTTGAAGCGTGAACATCCTTCTATGAATCCGTGGGTCTGGATGATGTTCAAAAGCGTGCGAAGGTCACCCTTTGTAACCTTTGTCTTCGAGAAGTCGATGAGCTGACGTTTCCAGCCTCTGGTCTTAAGGCTGTCCATCTTATCAACAAGACTGAAAGGAACTTCAGGCATTACAAAGGAACCGTCGGCTGTGGAATTGACCTTGAAGCCCATCTTTTCCTTGTCGCTGAAGTATGTAAAGTCATAATCCTTTGGAAGCTTGAATCTCATGCGGAAAAGAACAGGATATGAGAATACGCTTACAAGAACGCGTGAACGTTCCTGTTCCGTCTCAAATGTCTCGTTGAGGTTCTGCTCTGAGTTTTCTGCAGGCGGAATCACAGCCATGATATTCTGGTTCTCAAGGAAACTGACAGCCCACTTGTTGAAGGTATAGAGATACTGCCCCGCAACCATGTGGACGCCCTTCTTTCCTTTAAGGATGTTGATATGGGCAAGGTTGTTGACAACGAAAGTCGTGTATCCCTTTTCAATGAGCTTGTTCAAAGTTTCTTCCAGCTGAGGTTCCGTGCCTTCAGGAACATAAGGGTCAAGTGATATCAAAACCATTTTCTTGCTGTACGGCAGAACTGGTTTTTCAGGCTTGTCCTTTACGAGAAGGTCATAGGTTGTCTCGCAGTTGAGTTCAACAATGACACGTACAGGATGCAGAGGTCCAATAAGATGGGCATCTGCAATAGTTGATACTCCAACATAGAGCCCCTCAGGGAACCAGCTGAGACCGTTCTTGTCCACCGGTGTAAGATCAAGAACCGGAAGCCGTTCTGGTCCAGGCTGCTTACGGAACTTTGAGAGATCAGGAGGAAGGATACGCTTGTATCTCTTTGACATGTTCTTTGTCTGAAGAAGGTAAACGCTGTCACCCTTTACGAATCCATTTGGAACATCAATCCATCTCTGGTTCTTGCTGTCCACGGTAAGTACACGAACCTTGTGGCTTTCTCTTCCACTGTCATCCTGCTTATGAAGTCTGATGCTGTCACCAGGATCAGGATCGTAGTCACCACCGGAGATGGTTGCCATCTGGATGTCTGTTGCCTTCTCGCTTTCAGCGGCGATATTTGCAGCCTGCTGTTTTTCTTCCGCAGTGGCTGGTCTTAGGCTGTTGAGTTTTCCAAGGTATATACCTGTTCCGCCAGCCTGCCTAGGGTTAAGGATCTTGGCACCTGCGTTATCAACACCTTCAGCAACATTTTCAAAACCGTACCAATAGTCAGTCTTGCTTCTGGCAAAATCAGTTGAAAGAATTCTGCGTCCTTCTGCAATGGCACCTTTCTTATCATTTTCCCAATGATCCATTACATAGCGGTAGGCTGCTGTTACGGCGCCAACATATTCCGCACTTTTCATGCGGCCTTCAATCTTAAAGCTGTCTACTCCAGCCTGCATGAGTTCCGGCACCTGGCCTATGAGTTCAAGATCACAAGGAGAGAAGTAATATCCCGTTGAAAGACTTCCTGGCATTTCCGCATTATAGAGACGACGGCATGCCTGTGTACACATTCCGCGGTTGGCCGACTTTCCGCCAAGATAGCTTGAGAAAAGACAAAGACCGCTTTCACTTACACAAAGGGCACCGTGAACAAACATCTCGATTTCAGCATTTGTCTTTGATTTTATCTGCTTGATTTCCTCAAGTCCAAGTTCACGTGCAACAACAACGCGCTTGAGTCCTTCCTTGCTAAGCAGGTTTGCAGCGGCAGCGGATTCAACGTTCATCTGTGTAGAGGCATGAAGTTCAAGCTTAGGAAAAAATTCCTGGCACATGCGAACCACACCAAAGTCCTGAACAATGAGTCCATCAGGACCAATTTTATCCAGGTAGTTGAGAAAACGATAAAGGCGTTCCGTCTCATGCTCTTCGCTTACGGTATTAACTGTTACGTAAATTTTCTTTCCAAGGCGGTGGACACTCTGAACGGCAGCTTCAAACTGATTCCATGCAAAATTTGATGATCTTAGGCGAGCGTTAAAGCTCTTGAGTCCCATGTAAACTGCATCTGCACCTTCGCCAAGAGCGGCATCCAGTGCTTCAATATTTCCCGCAGGAGCTAATAGTTCTGTCATAAATTAAAGTATATAGAAAAAACTGATTAACTTCCATAAAAATAGGGAGGTAAAATTTCCGTCTTTATTTACAACTTCCTGAACTTTAACAAACGGCGGAATTTCTTTATAATGCCTTCATATTTTCTTTTGGAGGAATATATGAAAAAGATTATTCTTTTCGCAATGATGCTTGCAGTAGCATGTACATCAGTATTTGCAGCAAAAAAATCAAAGAAATCTGCAATCCGTATCGCAATGGTAACTGACTCTGGAGACATCACAGACCAGTCATTCAACCAGACAACTTATCAGGCATGTAAGTCATATGCCGACGCAAACAAGTTGGACTTCCAGTATTACAAGCCAGCAGGGGATTCAACAGCAGACCGCATTGCTTCCATCGACGCAGCCTATCAGGACGGATACAATGTTATCGTTCTCCCAGGATTCCTCTTTGGTGAAGCAATCGTAAAGGTTGCAAAGGATTACGACGACGCAAAATTCATCGGTCTTGACATCTCTGAATTCGACCTTGGCTTGAACGGAGCTCCAGTTCCTTCAAACGTATTCTGCGCAGTTTATCAGGAAGAGATTCCAGGCTACTTCGCAGGTTACGCAGCTGTAAAGGAAGGCTACCGTCACCTTGGATTCCTTGGTGGTATGGCAGTTCCAGCCGTTATCCGCTACGGATATGGTTTCGTTCAGGGTGCAAACAAGGCTGCTGAAGAACTCAAGGTTGCCGACAAGGTTACAATTGAATACGTATACGGCGGACAGTTCTACGGAGACCAGACAATCACAGCTACAATGGATGGATGGTACAAGAACCGTGGTGTAGAAGTTGTATTCGCTTGTGGTGGCGGAATCTGGACATCTGCTTGTGATGCAGCAGCAAAGGTACACGGAAAGGTTATCGGTGTTGACGTTGACCAGGCAGCTCAGTTCAACGGTTACGAAGCTGGCATGTGTGTTACATCTGCAATGAAGGGCTTGGGAGCAACAGTAAACTCTTGCCTCGCAGCAATCCAGGGCGGAAAGTGGGCAGACTACAGCGGAAAGGTTTCAACACTCGGCCTCGTTTCAGGAAAGGATCTTTCTGTAAACTACGTTGGTCTTCCAACAGACACATGGTCAATGAAGAACTTCTCTGTTGCTGACTACAAGAAGATGGTTTCTGACGTATACTCAAAGAAGGTTGCTGTTTCTAACTCAACAGAAAAGCTTCCTGCAGTTTCAGTTAAGTTGAACGTATATCCAAACATCAAATAGTTTTAAGTTTCCAGAAACTTAATGCAACAGAAGGACTGTCAATTTTGGCAGTCCTTTTTTTTATTGGAGTCCAATGACATACTCCCCGTCATGGCGAGCAGTAAACTATCGTGGTAATCCATACCTATCGTCATCGCGAGACGGGCTGCTATGGCAGACAGGCGTGGCGATCCACACTTGCCTTGTTCCACCGGCATGTGGATTGCTTCACTGCGTTCGCAATGACGAAGCGAAATGCCTCGCAATTACGTAGATACCTATGATATAATGATAGTGGTTTATTTCATTTTAAAAGGTGGCTTATGAGCGAAGATTACATCATTGAAATGCTTAACATTACAAAGCGTTTCCCGGGAATTATCGCAAACGACAACATTACGATCCAGCTTAAGAAAGGAGAGATCCATACACTCCTTGGTGAAAATGGAGCCGGAAAATCAACTTTGATGAGCGTTCTTTTTGGACTTTATCAGCCGGAAGAAGGAGAAATCCGCAAGAACGGACAGAAGGTCAGGATCAACAATCCTAACGATGCCACCTCCCTTGGAATCGGAATGGTACACCAGCACTTCAAGCTGGTAGAAAATTTCACAGTGCTGGACAACATCATCCTGGGCTCAGAACCAACCTACACTGGAATCAAGAAGCCATTCATAAACAGAAAAACAGCAGAAGAAAAAATCAAGCAGCTCAGCGTGCAGTACGGACTCTTCATTCAGCCTGACTTGAAGATCGAGGATCTGACAGTCGGCATGCAGCAGCGCGTAGAGATCCTTAAGATGCTTTACCGCGACAACGAAATCCTCATTTTTGACGAGCCTACCGCAGTCCTTACGCCACAGGAAATCGACGAACTCATGGCTATCATGAAAAACCTTGCGGCAGAAGGAAAGTCCATCCTGTTCATCACCCACAAGCTCAATGAAATCATGGCAGTCGCAGACCGATGTTCCGTTTTGCGCAAAGGCAAATACATCGGCACTGTAGATATAAAAGACACGACAAAGGAAAAGCTAAGCGAAATGATGGTTGGTCGTTCCGTTCAGCTCAACATAGAAAAGCAGCCTTCAAACCCAGGAAAAACAATCCTTGAAATCAATCACATGAACGTGAAATGCAAGCTCCACGATTCCCTTGGAGTAAAGGATCTTAGCATGAAGGTCCGCGCAGGAGAAATCGTCTGCATAGCCGGAATCGACGGAAACGGCCAGTCGGAATTCATTTCCGGCCTTACAGGACTGTCTCCACTTGTTTTCACAGACAAACCTACAAAGATTCTCCTTGATGATGTGGACATTACAAAAAAGGACATCCGCGAAAAAAGCATCCTTGGCATGAGCCATATTCCGGAAGACCGCCACAAGCACGGCCTTGTTCTGGATTACAGTCTTGAGCAGAACATGGTCCTTCAGCGCTATTGGGAACCGGAATTCCAGAAGCACCAGTTCATCAAGACACAGAATGTTGAAACATACGCAAATGACTTGATAGAAAAATTCGATGTCAGAAGCGGTCAAGGCGGAAAGACAATCGCACGCGCAATGTCCGGCGGAAACCAGCAGAAAGCCATAGTCGCCAGAGAAATCAACAAAGAACACAAGCTGCTTATTGCAGTCCAGCCTACACGCGGTCTTGACGTGGGCGCCATTGAATACCTTCACAAAGCGATCATCGCCGACCGCGACGCAGGAAAGGCAGTCCTTCTGGTTTCATATGAACTGGATGAAGTCCTAAGCCTTAGCGACAGGATTCTTGTCATGCACAAAGGAGAGATTACCGGAGAGCTTGATCCAAAGACAACAACACCGGAAGAACTTGGACTTTACATGGCCGGTGCCCGCAGACAGGACAGAAAGGAGGATTAATCATGACTGAAGCAAAAAAATCAAAATCAATACTTGCATCCCCAGCTTTCCGTTCCATCTGTTCAGCAGTGATCTGTGCCTTGATCGGAATTCTTATCGGATTCATCATCCTCATGATCATCAACGCCGAACATGCACCTAAGGCAATCAGCGTGATTCTCAAGAACTTTTTGTATTACCGCAACGGAGGAAAGAAGCTCTACTATCTTGGGCAGACACTTGTAAAATCAGTTCCTTTGATTCTCTGCGGAATCGGAGTTCTTTTTGCCTACAAGTCAGGTCTTTTCAATATCGGTATCGCCGGACAGTACACAATCGGAATCGGAGTAAGCCTCTGGTGCGCCCTTGCATGGCACATGCCTTGGTATGTCTGCATTATTCTTGCGGTTCTTGCCTCAGGACTCTGGGCTTCCATCGCAGGAATTCTCAAGGCCTTCTGCAACGTAAACGAAGTCATAGCCGGAATCATGCTCAACTGGATCAGCCTTTACATCGTAAATGTAATGATGCAGAACGAGACCGTAATGAACATCTCAAAATCAGAAACCTATGCCATCGCCAGTGTTTCTCCAGGATCATTGCTTCCGACTTTAGGATTAGGAAAATTCTTCCATGACAATGAATATGTTTCCATCGCAATTCCACTTGCAATACTCGTTGCTGTTGCAGTCCATATCGTCCTTACAAAGACAGTACTAGGCTACGAACTGAGAGCCACAGGATTGAACAAGGATGCCGCAAAGTACGCAGGAATGAGAGACAAGAAAAACATCATCCTTACAATGGCAGTATCAGGTGCCATCGCAGGCCTTGGAGCAGCACTTTTCTACCAGACAGGAATCCAGCCTTGGAAGACAGCATCTGTAGTTCCAGGAATGGGCTTCAACGGAATTGCCGTAGCCTTCCTTGGTGAGCTTAATCCTATCGGTGTAATCTTTGCCGGATACTTCATCCAGCATATCACCCAGGGCGGAAGCTTCATCGACACAAAATACTTCAACCCACAGATTGCGGATTTAATTTCTTCAATCATCATCTACAGCTG
>JAGHUO010000014.1 GCA_018064785.1 Candidatus Treponema equi | reverse complement strand
TGCTGTGCGTTGACATCAGTTGCATTTGCGATCTGACGCAACTCACCAATGATTCCCGAATCAGTTCCACGGAAGGCTGTGAAAGGTGCAAGTGAAGCAAGGGCCGTAAGATAGTTGAATCCGTTTTCCATTCTTCTAAGCCTTTCCTTGGCTTCTCTTTCTGCGGCACGCTCCATTCTCATTTCGCCGAATTTTGCATTCCTCAAAAGCGCAAGAAAAATCGAAGCTGCCGTCTGCTTGCGTGAGTAGGATGACAGTAGTTTTTCCGCATCTTCCATTTTTCCTTCATTCAAAAGATCCATGATTTCCTTACCAAGTGGCAATACCTTGCGGTCGTGCCAGGATATGTAGATGATACGTTCAATAATGATTGCCACTGTAACGACAGAAAATGCGAGAAGGATCCACATGAAAGGTCCTCCAAGATTGAATAATTCAATAAGACTGAAACCGTTTTCCATTTTATTTCTCCATATTTTCTTCAGTATTCTTATACTAAATAAGACACTTCCGGAGTCCGGAAGTGTCACCTGATTTTTAATTTTTTTTAGAATTTTACCTTTATGCCAAGGGAAGGAAGCGGTACTCCGATGTTGAAATCGACAGATTCCGCAACATCGCTCATTTCACCGGTGTAGCTGTTGAAAGATCTGTCACCCTTTGGTGTGTACAGGTTCACGAAAATATCCTGAACTGCAAAATAGAATTCCCAGTTTGCCTTGCCGCCGTTGGACGTCCACTGCTTTGAAAGGCGTACATCCACAGGACATGAAATCTGGTTTCTCAAAGTATCGCTGTAGAATGAACTTCTTGTATAACGCTGTACTACAGTTCCGTCTTCCATGGTTGCGGCATAGCATGTAAGGTCTCCGTTCTTTTTCTTTGGTGTTCCGGTTGCAAGGGTTCCTTTGACAGTAAGGGTCCATCCCTTTCCAAAATGCCAGTTGCTTACAAGATTGACTGTGTTGAAACGATGGAAGTCAGGGTAAAACCATTCATCCATGGCATTGTCATTCATGTCAACTTTCTGATCGTCGCGTATTCCCGCAGGATTCTTGTACCTTGTGTACACAAAAGAATATGAAAGGTATCCGTCCCAAACCTTGCCGACATTCTTTTCAATCAATGCATCAATACCAAAAACGTGTCCCTGCCCGTTTGATTTTACGTTCATTGTTTCTGATGAATATTCCGTCGAAGCATCTGAAACCGTGTACATGTACATTCTTGAAAGATAGTGCTTGTAATATGTCTCAAGCTTGAACTTCCAGTCATTTTCAAGTTCCACATTTCCACCGATGAGGGCAAGCAAGGCGGAATTAGGTTTCAGCTCGTAGTTTCCTATTCCGCATTCTTTGGAAATGAGCATTGTCTCGCGGGGTGCGGAAACAAAGAGTCCTGTTCCGGTCGTAAGGGAAATTTTTCTGATGCTACCGATATCGCGCCATGGTGTGAATGTAACGGAAGCTCTTGGAGAAACCTGAGGCACCATGTTCAAGGTGTAATTCTGCTTGTTGTTCTTCATGGTCAGGAATTCACCTCTGATACCGATTTCAGAATTCACAAGATCATTTTCACTTCCGTAATTCCATGCTGCGAAAGCTGCCGTGTTGTACATCCAGTTCTGTTCTATTTCGCTTTCCCATGCACTCTTTCCAAACAGCCATCTGTCTCCAAGATCAAGATCTCTCCAGGCGCTTACCTTTTCCTTTGTGTCGCTTGTCGAGATGATTTCTTCTACGCCAAAGCAAAGATGATTCTTGTCGTTGACTTCTATTTCCGATTCGAGTTTTGCATTTACAAGATGTGATGTAATTTTTTCCGCATAATCGCTTCGTATTTCAGAAAGAAAATATGAGTCACCGGCGGAAATACCCGTCACACCTGAATACTTGTCTGCAAATTCATCCGTATATTTTACGGTTCCGCTTTCTTTTAAATTCTGTTCCAGATCCTCATACATTCTGTTGTAGGAAAGAAGTCCATGAATCTGAACCCTGTAAGTCGGAAGGTATTTTACATTAAGTCCTGCAAGCCCCTGATAGATGTCATAGTCCATAATCATGTTTCTCGTAAATCCATCTTCTGTTTCCGTCTCATCCATGGAAAGACCGTCGCTTCCTAAAAAGCCCATGAGGGAAATGTCAAGCACGGGACTTGGCCTGAAATTTGCCTTCAGGAAAAAATCACGGATGTATGGAGGACGCTTGATCATGTCCAGGGAATCATTTCCGCCTGCATTGTATACTGCAAACAGCGGTTCAAGGTATGTCATGTGGGTGCCCACAAGCATTCCACCGACATTTTTTCCAAATGGAATCTGTGCAAAAACATCTGCACTCATTGTGGAAACAGATGCATTGAGATGGGCTTTCTCAAAATCCGGTTTCAATGTTGTTGCTTCAAGAAGGCCGGAAGAAGCCTTTCCATAACGGGCTGAAAATACTCCGTTGGAAAGTTTTACGGACTCAATCATCGACGGATTTAAAATTGAATTTCCCCCACCCCAATGCCATGGGAAAATGGTATACATGCCATCAAGGGTAACGGCAAGTTCTCTTGGAGAACCACCTCTTATGGACGGCTCGCTGCCCCAAGCTCCGCTGTAGGAAACACCAGGCAAAGTCCTTACTGAAGCCATGCAGTCTTCAATGATTCCCATGCTGGCAGTTGAATGCATTTTTTCTTTTGTCATTACTGTGGAAACGCCCACCTTTTCACTTGCAGTTTCCGGAACTGCCCTGCTGACAACAAGTTCTTTTCCTTCTATTACGTCAGCAAGTGACAGTCTGATTTCCACTTCGGCTGAATCTGGAGTCACAGACACGATTTCATTTCTGTAACCTGGCAACTGTGTTTCGATGGTCTGGGATTTTATTCCATCGGAGATATTTATGACAGCCTGGCCATTTTCATCAGTGACAGCTCTTATTTCTGAATTTGATTTTGAACTGATCTTTACTCCTTCAAGGGGAATATCAAGATCAGCATCCAACACAACGATTTTTATTTCCGCTGAGAACATCTGTAAGACAAGCAGACTGGAAACAAACACGATAGAAATTAACTTTTTCATATTTCTCCTCACTGATTAATAAGACACGGGAGAAAATGAAAACTGTCACTTTAAATATAAAAAAAATTCACTGGCCGGAATATAGAGGAACGCGAAAAAAATGATGAACATAAAAAAAGCACTGCCGGACAAAATCCTTGAGCAGTGCCATAGATTAAAAATTGAACCTTCAATATCAGTGCAAAGAAAATTTCACACCGAATTCAAATTCAGGATGCATCTTCACATCAGAATCGGAAAATTCAACTGTCAGGTTGTTTCTCTTTCTTGCAAAGGAATCCCTGTTTCCGTCAAATTCGAAAGAAGCCATGGCTCCTGCAAAAATCTGAATACTCTTTGCAGGATTAAAGCCGACTGCAAATTTTGCGGAAGGATAGAACTCATTCTTTACTTTATCACTCTCGTCCTTCATGATGGTTTCATTTCCGAGAACTTCAAAATCAAAGTTGAACATGCCGGCTTCAATTCTTGTTCCAAGTCCAAAAATAAGTTCCGCATAATTATCTTCGGAATCTGAATCAGCATGGTCAACATCCGTCTGACAGCCTATGACAGAATACAGTCTTTTGTTTCCTGAAGTAAATGTAAAGCGCATGTTGGTATTTGTAGTATATGACATTCCAAATTCAAAGATGCCGTTTCTGGAATAATTTACAAAACCAAACTGAAAGCCATCAACATCACCAGTACATATGTTTACAAGACCGATCTGGGCACCGTCTACAGAATGTGCGTAGTTTGCGATTGAAGAACACTGAAGTCCATCAATATCACCAACCGCAATATTGAAGATTCCGGCTCCCTGAATACCGTCAACATTTCCGCCTGCAAAGTTGAAGATGCCTGCACCCTGCACACCATCCACGTCAAAAAGGCTTACGTTTCCAATACCGCTTCCCTGCACTCCATCTACAGTTCCAGCATAGCTGATGAGACCTGCTCCCTGAGCTCCCGTAATTTTTCCGGATGCAACATTTACAAGTCCTGCTGCCTGGCAATATCTGACATCATCCGCAATATTTACACAGCCTGCAGCCTGCACACCTTTCACATTCTCTGCATAGTTTAAGATTCCGGATGCCTGTGCACCTTCCACCTCTTTTGCATAACTGAAGATACCGGCAGCCTGAGCTCCACTCATTTTATCTGCAGTATTGAATATGTAGGCAAACTGGGCACCATTGAGCACCGTGGTCTGGTTGGCGATGAAAGACATCATCACACCATCTGCCTGATAGACTTCCGAGCGGAAAAGTCCAACTGCAAAATTAGTGACGATATCCTTTCCCGTGTTCCTGTAGAATTCATTGTCAAAGAATGAAAACACAAACGGAACATACAGTGTATTATCGCTGGCATAAGTTTCTGTCTTTTCTGTATTTTCTGATTCATCCGTTTCTTTCAATTCTTCACCACGGAATCTATTGGCAGTTCTTGTGACAGGCGAAAGATTCTTATCGCTAAGGACATAGCTTTTCTTTGCACCAAGCTTAAAGCTTCCCTGCAATGTGACTTTTTCTGAAATTACAGTGACTCCATACTGTCCTTCTTCCATCGCAAGATACACAGGAGCTGCCTGGGTCTTGCTGATTTCAGATACAAGTTTTTCATTCTTATCCCTGATTATTACGCGGCCGTTAAGTTCCTTTGAAAGTGTAAGGATGCAGTCTGAACCTGAAATGTCTGAAAGTACAAGGTCGCCGGAACCTACAAGCGTGATGTTGTAGTTAGGATGCTGCGGTCCTGCGGAACTGTTTTCTGTTCTGGAAAGGGTCTCACTGAACGCATAGGAATACAATTCGTTCAAGGTAACTTTCTTATCTCCGGAACTGTCTGCAGCTCCCTTCAATCCTGTAATCATTGCATTGGTAAAAAACGACGATCCTATTTCATCAGATTCCTGTGAGAATTCCTGGGAAGAACTTGATGAAAGGTAGGCATGTCCCTTGATTACTGAAGAATCATCAACAAGGAAAGGCTTCTGTTTCTGTCCACCCTTTGTGCGGATGAAATTTCCTGAATAGCATGAATCAAGGATTACGACATGAACATCGCTTGGAACCTTTGTGATGGCAGCCTTCAGCGAAGAATAGTCATAGGTGTTGTTTCCAAGAAGCAGGGCGTTTTCATCTGAATGTCCGGAATAGTAAAAAACGAATTCGGATCTTTTTGCGTTGAATTTGTTTTTAACAATCAACTGGGAAATATATTCCATGGCATTGTCTACATCATCCTTTGCAGGATCAAGCAAAAGGACACTGTTTGATTTTCTGATTCCGCCAATGTCGGCCATGGTATTCTGGAAGGCCATGGCATCTGTTCCGGCGTAAAGAAGCTGTCTGTTGTTTCCGCCTATGTTTGAACCTATATAGATCGCATATCTTTCAACTGAAGCAGCATCTGCTTTATTCTCTGCGGCAAAACCACCAACCGTAGAAAAAATTGCAATGGCTGCCATGATAAAAACTTTTATAAAACTCTTTTTCATTATTGTCTCCACTGGATTCGCACTTTACTTTTCAAGAATAAAAACAGAAGCTTCCGCGCCTTTTGGAAAATATTTTCCGCTCTTAAGCTGATCATAGCGGATTACATTTTTTCCGTCTGCTGCCTTTTCAATTTTATCCAGACTGAATTCTTCTCCTGATGCTACGAAGATGAAGCACTCATATTCAGGGGCTGCATCCAAGGCGTATGAGAATGAAAGCGGAACTTCCTCGCCTGTCTTTTCAAGCTTTCCTGCCGTCCAACTGTCGTCCGGGAAATGCCTTGTGATGTTTCCATTTCCGTCAAAACTGAAAATCACGCCGAAGTTTTTGTTGCCCGGAATATAGGTGATCTGAATCACATCATTTTCCTGAGCCTTATCTCCGCTTGCAAGTCTCAAGATTTCAGAGCCAGCCTTTTTGTAAAGTCTAAGCTGACTGTGGACAGATTCTCCTCCCTTTACTCTTATCTCGAATGTATTCTGTTTTTCCTTTATCCCGTTATACATAAAAGGTACGCAGAAAGCAATTGTCAAAACTGCAGCCGCAGCCATCGCCCATACACGAAGGGACCTGAATTTGAAAACATTTTTTGTTTCTTTCACGGATGTTCTTTCTTCAAATTTCAGGCTCATTTCCTTTATTGGATAAGCCTTCAATATTTCTTCATCCGATTTCCTTAAATCAGCAAGAGCCTTTTCAAGTTCTTCCTTTCCATACTTATCATAGTAATCCTGGGCTTTTTTTTCACCAAGATTGATTTCTTCCAAAAGCAACTGTGGAATCATGGTAACTCCTATCTGTTCATTGAAGCTGAAAACTTCTTCAGTTCTGAAATTCTTTTTCTTACCCCGGAAACCGACATGCCGATCTGTTCAGCAGTTTCTTCAAGGGTAAGACCGTCAACAAAATGCAGTGTCGCGATCAACGAATCCTTTGAATCCCTGCTGGAAAAAAGTTTTTCAAGGACATCCCTTGCTTCCACTTTCTCAGCTTCGATTTCAGAAAACTCATCAACCATCATCTCTGCTATTGCATCAAAATCAGGCCCCGTGCGGATTTTTCTGGCCCTTATCATGTTGAGGCAGATTCTCGTTGCCGTAACATAGAAAAGGCTTGAGCACATGTCCTTGATCCTGTAGTTGTTTTCCATGATCTTCAGAAAAACATCCTGCATCGCATCCAAAGCCATGTCTTCATCGTTCAGTAAAAAACGGCAGCGGCGCAAAACCATTGGACCGTACTTTTGATAGAGTTCACCGAAGTCACGATCTGTTATTGTATCCATCCTTTTAACTCCGTCATAATATGAGACACCTGATTCAGCATAAAGTGTCACTTATTTTCTTGAAATTCATCATAGGTTCATTTCTTTCACTTTTCGTCATTATAACTATTTGATTGAGAAAAATTTGAAAAAACAATAAAATAGCATGTAAATTCGCAGAATTTGAACTTGATTAATCTATATTTATCTTATTTTAGGGAAAATAGAATTATGGAAAACACAAAAAGAACAGTAACTTGCGGTGAGCTTACAAAGGCTGATGTCGGCAAGAAAGTTGTTTTGAACGGTTGGGTAAGCCGTACCCGCGACCTTGGTGGTCTTGTATTCATCCGCCTCCGTGACCGCTACGGAATCACACAGGTAATGGTTGGTGACAATGCATCGGATGAAGTAAAGAAAATCGCATCATCTCTTAAATCGGAATATTGTATCGCCGTTGAAGGCGTTGTTGCCGCACGTGCAGACAAAGATGTAAACAAGGACATGGCAACAGGTGAAATCGAAGTTGAAGCTTCTGACATTGAGATCTTCACAACTTCACAGGAACTTCCATTCTCAATCGAAGAAGTTCGCCAGAAGGACGGATCAATTGTTCTTCCTAACGAAGACCTCCGCCTTAAGTACCGCTACCTTGACCTTCGCCGCGATCCAATGCAGCAGAACATCATCCTTCGCTCGAAGGTAACATTTGCAACCCGCGAATATTTGACTTCAAAGGGATTCCTTGAAATCGAAACACCAACTTTCATCAAGTCTACACCGGAAGGAGCACGCGACTATCTTGTTCCATCACGCGTACACCCAGGAAAGTTCTATTCGCTCCCACAGTCTCCACAGCTCTACAAGCAGCTTTTGATGGTTTCTGGATTCGACAAGTACTTCCAGATCGCACGCTGCTACCGCGATGAAGATGCCCGTGGTGACCGCCAGCCGGAATTCACACAGATCGATATGGAAATGTCATTCACAAACCGTGAAGAAGTTCTTTCTACAACAGAAGGAATGATGCAGCACATTTTCAAGTCTACATTGAACTATGACCTTCCTGCAAAGTTTGACCGCATTGCATGGGAAGATGCATTCGATCTTTACGGATCAGACAAGCCTGACCTTCGCTTTGACATGAAGATGCAGGACGCAACTTTCATGGCTGACCTTGCAGACTTCAACGCATTCAAGGCAGGTGCCGCAAACGCAGGCCGCGATGTTCAGCGCCACAAGCGTTCAGGACTCAAGGCTCTTGTTGTAAAGAATGTTGCAGACAAGTACAGCCGCAAGCAGGTTGAAGCCCTTGAAGCTGTTGCAAAGACATACAAGGCAAAGGGTCTTGCATGGATGAAGGTTAACGCAGAAGGCG
>JAGHUO010000128.1 GCA_018064785.1 Candidatus Treponema equi | reverse complement strand
GGTCGATGACATCTTTTTCTTTTGTCTTGGCCAACATCGTACTCCTCCTTAAGAGTATCATTTTTTGTCAGCCATTTACACAAAAATCTTTACAGGGTCTTTATGTTTTTCTTTCATTACCAGTTAGGTTATCTGGCAGCTTATTTTGTATGTTTTTTTTAATTTTTCGAGAAGAATTTTTTTCGGTTAATTTCATAACTGTTCTCGCTCTGTTTGTTCCAGGCTCATGCCTCTGGATTCAGACATCATGGATCAACTGGCTCCTCATGCTGGTTATGTTTGGAATGGGTCTTACATTGAAGCCTTCTGACTTTGCTGTTGTTTTCACCCGTCCTAAGGATGTGATCATCGGCTGTATCGCCCAGTTCACAATCATGCCTCTTCTTGCCTTTGGTCTTGGAAAGGTCTTTGGTCTTGATACAGCACTTCTCGCTGGTGTAGTTCTCGTAGGTACATGTCCAGGCGGAACATCAAGCAACGTCATCACATACCTTTCAAAGGGAGATGTTCCTCTTTCAGTCGGAATGACAAGCATCAACACACTTCTCGCTCCACTTCTTACTCCAGCAATCACATACCTTCTCCTCAAGACATCAGTTGACGTAAATGTCATGGCAATGTTCATCTCAATCGTAAAGGTAGTCATCGTTCCAATCACATTGGGATTCATCATCAACAAGTTCTTTGGAAAATTCACACAGAAGATCGTTGCCCTTCTTCCTTGTGTTTCTGTAGTCGCAATCTGTCTCATCGTTGCATGTGTAGTTTCTCACAACAGCGCAAAGATCCTTTCAACAGGAGCAATCATCTTCGCTGTAGTAATACTTCACAACGTTCTTGGATATGCATGTGGATTTGGTCTTGGAAAGGCATTGCGCCTCAACGCATCAAAGACAAAGGCTCTTTCTGTTGAAATCGGTATGCAGAATTCAGGTCTTGCAACTTCCCTTGCAGGTACAGCATTCCAGGGCCTTGCAATGGCAACAGTACCAGGAGCAATCTTCAGCGTATGGCACAACATTTCAGGTGCCATCCTTGCAAACATCTACAACAGATGGAACGATGCTGAAGAGACTGCACCAGAAGCTGCTGCAGAATAAATCAAAGCAAGCTGAAGTCAGGACCTTCATCTGTATCGAAGATCCTGATGGTGGTGCTTTCCATTGCGACATTTTCAACAAAGTCAGCAATGTTCAGGCTGTAAGGGGACAACAGATCTTCAGGATGATATGCAAGGTCTATTTCTTCTTCTGCGCCATCAGAAGAACATCTGCTGAAGGCACCATTGATCCTCACAACATCCTGAGCCGCCGCAAAAAGGTGGCTCTTGTTTTTTTCTTCAAACTTCTGGGAAAGGAACATGAGCTGAAGCTTTTCCACAGCTTTGTGTCCTGCCTCCTCTCCGTCGAATTCAACCTCAAAGGAACAGTTGTTGCACTGCTGGAATTCCTCAAAATCAAGGAAAAAGGATGATGCGTTTATCTTCAATGCCTGGAGCACCGAATTGAACCATGGAACGGCACGTCCGCTTGAATAGAAGATCTTGCATGCGAACGCCATTCCGCGTGAAAAATCCATGTCCTTGGATGAATAAATGCCGGTAGGTTTTGGATCCTCGTAAGGAACCTTTTCAAGCTGCTCAAAATCAATGTGGTTTGGATATAGTGTTGCCGCAAAATCAAGGCGGTCACGGAACAGCTTGAAGGTATCACCTTCCTGCATGCCCCACTGCATGTTGAAGCCAAACACAAGGCCGGCGTCGTTAAGCAAGGCCGCTTTGCCTGAATAGAATTTCTTGTCGAACAAAAGGGCACCGTTCTTTTCCGTACCAGCAAGAGGAATCTCAAGAGAACAATATATTTCAGACAGGGAAGAAACAACATTCTTGTCTATGATTTTTGGATCAATCAGAAGAGAAAGAAAAAGATCCGGACAATGCTTCTTTATCTCATCCACCAGGCGAAGTATGCCTGCCTTGTCCATAGAGAATCCAAGGTCATTCACAGTAAGTTCTGTGATTCCCTTCTCATGAAAAGTTGGAAGATCCTTGAAAATAGATTCGATGGTAAAGGAATAGTTCATATTAGTTAAACACCATAATAAAAGAATACGGAGTCAGGGTTCATGTCAAACTGCGATTTGCGACGCTATTAGTATCTGAGGGTTTACCCGAAGCCTTTTGACAGAACGAAGGGAGCACCCTAGCAGGCTTGACATGGTTCCTGACGGGAGCATTCTTTTATTAAAGAATTGCAATGTTGTTGTCTGCACATTCCTTGATCATGTCTTCAGACCACATGCTTACCTGTGTTTCGCCGATGTGTGCCTTTCTAAGGAAGTACATGCAGAGGCGTGACTGGCCGATACCACCACCAAGAGTCTGAACAAGCTGACCGTTCAAAAGCTTCTTGTGGAATGTAAGTTCAGCTCTTTCTGGACAACCACGTTCTTCAAGCTGAGACTTAAGGCTTTCCTTGCTTACACGGATACCCATTGAAGAAAGTTCCATTGCGCAGTCAAGGACAGGATTCCAGACCATAAGGTCACCGTTGAGACCTGGCTTTCCGTCTGGTCCCGGTGTGATCCAGTCGTCGTAGTCAGGAGCACGGCCGTCGTGGATTGTTCCGTCTGAAAGTTTGCCACCGATACCGATGATGAAGATTGCTCCGTGTTCCTTACAGAATGCTGTCTCACGTTCCTTAGGAGACTTGCCAGGATACATCTTTACAAGGTCGTCTGCGTGAACGAATGTAATGTCTGCAGGGAGGCAAGGCTTTATGTTTTCATAGCGGTCGTAAACAAAGAATTCAGTCTGCTTGAGTACGCGGTAGATCTTCTTTACGATTTCCTTGAGGTAATCGATGGTACGGTCCTTTTCATCAATGCGCATACACCAGTCCCACTGGTCAACATAGAGGGAATGAAGGTTATCAAGTTCCTCGTCTGCGCGGATTGCGTTCATGTCAGTGTAGATACCAAATCCACTGTCCAGGCCAAGCTCGGTCACCTTCATGCGCTTCCACTTTGCAAGGGAATGTACAATTTCAACCTGGGTCTCATTCATGTCTTTAACAGGAAACTTTACAGGACGCTCAACACCATTAAGGTCATCGTTAAGACCAGTTCCGCTCTTTACGAACAATGGAGCGGTAACGCGAGTGAGACTGAGCTCTGTAGAAAGCGCAAGCTGGAAAAAATCCTTGAGAAGGACGATGGCTTTTTCTGTTTCCTTTACGCTGAGCAAAGGCTTGTAGTTCTTAGGAACATAAAGTTTAGACATAATAGTAACCCCAAAATTTTATATTTATGTACGTAGAGAGCATTGCTTCAAAAAAGCTGGCCCCAGCGTAGAAAAAATATACCACAAATGAGTTTATTTGTAAAAGAAACACTTATGGAAGTTCCGAAATTTACATAGATTCCATGAACCTGTCGAAAGCCTTCATTCCTTCCGGAGTACGCTTGTATACACCGGCATCCTCAAGAACCCTGGAGAATACAAGGCCGACTTCATCACGGATTATCTGGTCCACATTCGAGGCATCGACCTTCCCGTACTTAGGCAGGAATTCCTTTACCCAGTCACCGTGCTTTGAGAGCACTTCATCCTTGCTGATGTCCCTGCCCTCCACGATAGCCTTGCCAAGATCTGCCAGTTCATTCTTGAGTCGTCCAGGAAGGATGGCAAGCCCCATGACCTCTATGAGGCCTATGTTTTCCTTCTTGATGTGATGGAGTTCAGCATGGGGATGATATACACCAAGAGGATGTTCTTCTGTCGTAATGTTGTTGCGGAGTACAATATCCAGCTCAAAGAGATCGCCGCGTTTTCTTACAATGGGATTCACGGTATTGTGCTTGACGCCGTCAGTCTCGGCAAAGATGAAGGCAGACTCATCGGTGTACTTTCTCCAGCTTTCATGGATTCTGTCGGCAAGCAATGCGATACGTTCACTGTCGGTTCCACTCAGGCGGATGACACTCATAGGCCACTTTACGATTCCGCATTTGACATCCTCAAAACCTTTGACCGTGAATTCCTTTTCAACCGGAGCTTTTGCCATGGCGAATTCATAGTTTCCGCCCTGGAAGTGATTGTGGGTAAGAATGGAACCACCAACAATAGGAAGGTCGGCATTGGAACCAATGGTGTAATGAGGAAAGATCTTTACGAAATCAAGAAGATATCGCCATGACTTGTTTGTGATTGCCATAGGTACATGATCCATGGCAAAGACAATGCAGTGCTCGTTGTAATAGACATAAGGAGAATACTGAAGCCCGAATTTCTCTCCCTGAAGCTCAAAAGGAATGATGCGATGGTTCTGACGTGCCGGATGATTCACACGACCAGCATAACCTTCATTTTCCTTGCACAGAAGGCATGCAGGATAGCCTGATTTTTTTGCGCTGAGGGCAGCTGCGATGGCCTTTGGATCCTTTTCTGGCTTTGAAAGGTTGATGGTGATGTCCATGTCACCATATTCCGTTTTTGACTGCCATTTTACATCCTTGCATACCCTGTAGCGGCGGATGTAGTCTGTGTCCTGGCTGAATTTATAATACCAGTCTGTGGCTTCCTTTGGTGATTTTTCATAAAGCCTGGAATACTTTGCACGGATGGAACTTGGACGGTCCACAAGGCAGCTCATCACCTTGGTGTCAAAAAGATCACGGTATACTACGGAATCCTCACAGAGCCCCTTCTCACAGGCATAATCCAATATGGACTTGAGGATGGATTCAAGGTCTTCCACCTTTACAGCCGGAATTGAAGAAAAGTCAAAATTGTCTTCAAAACCTTCCAGATCAAGAAGCTCAAGAAGACGGTTCTGAGTGTATACTACGTCATCCTCGCAGATGAGTCCTGTAACAAGGCCATAGCCGACCAAAGAATTAATGCTTTCGTAGACAGTCATGATAGTGATTCTATCACACCTGATGGTGAAATTCAAACACGGGATTGGACACCTGCGCAAACAGTTGCGCATTAACAATTGCCTTCCGCCCTATCCTCTTGCTTCCTTCCTGCGTTTCTTTTCTTTGTACTGTTCAGCATCTGCAAGTTTGAGGAGCTGAGTAAGGTTGTAGTTTTCCGAATCAAAACTTACGGCACCAAGGCTTATGGAAAATCTGAATTCCTCATTGGAATTCCTGTTCCATTCATCGCATAGATCATCAAGTTTTTTCTTTAGTTTTTCAAATGTCCCAAGATCAAGAGAAATCGAAAGAATTGCAAACTCATCACCACCAAGGCGTGCCATGGTATCCGCAGCACGGAACGTCTTTTTCAAAAGTTCAACTTCTGCACGAATTGCCCTGTCCCCCGCATCGTGCCCATAGGTATCATTGATGTTCTTAAGGCCATCCATGTCACCATAGACAACAAGACCTTTCTTTCCGAGAGATGCGGCAATGTTCAGTTCCTGCTGGGCTGCAATCATGAAACCACGTCGGTTGAGGATTCCCGTAAGCTCATCCGTTTTTGAAAGTTCAGCAAGATTGGTGTTTTTTTCCTCATATGAGGTTACATCAAAAGCACTCGCGATGAATTTGCAGATGAGGGAATAAATCATTATGTATTCCGCACAGTCATACGATCCCAATGAAAGTATCATATAACCATACTGGTATTTCCCATGGAAAATGGATTTGACAACCTGTATGCCCTTGAACCTGTCAAGCATTCCATCAGGCAGCAGTTTTTTCTCGCAGTCAAAGTAATCCTTGCTGTCGATAATTTTAACACCGGCCAATCTGTCGGATGAATAATATATTCTTGCCATGGAAGGAGCCCTATAGTCTTCACCATGGGAAACTTCCAGCGGATGATCATAAAGACAAAGTGCAGACTGGTTTATATCAAAGCTGTAAAGATATTTTTCAAGTCGAGAACAGAGCATTTCAAGGGAAAGGCTGCTTTGAAGCTCATCAACAAAATTCAAAACCCGCAAGTTCTGGTCATTGTGAACAAAGAAGGAAGCAAAGGCCCTCGAATAGAAGTCTTCATTTCTACTGATGAAGGAACCTTTTTCCGTTTTGTTTATGAAATTGGAATTCTTTGGAATGCAACCGCAGCTTGCCCTATAGGAACATTCCGACTGCATGACATTAAGTTTGCTGACTTTCTTGCCGTTCACAAACTTTTCAAGAATCTTGAAACCTTCATAGCACTGTCCCGGCACATTCTGATTTACCGTCGTAAGGCTTGGATATGAATACAGGGAACGCACAGTGTTATCAAAACCCGTAACGCATATGTCTTCAGGAACGGAAAAGCCAAGTGAAGAAAGGTATGTCATGGTTCCCAGCGCAAGTTCATCAGTAACGCAGACAACAGCATCAAAGTCAACCGATTCCCTTGTCGGAAAGTTTTTTTTCATGGCTGCGATGGCACTTTCAAAGATGTAGTCACCATAAATTATGTGGTGGTCAGGAACCTTAAGGTCCATATCTTCCATGATTTCCTTGAAATATGTAAGTCTGTCCCTGATATCCTGACTTTCGCAGTCTATTCCCATAAAAAGAATATTGCTCCGACCGTGCTCCCTGACGAGATGCTCAATCATGTTCTTAAAAGCATTTTCAGAATCAACTATGAGGGACGGGATTCCATCGATTTCAGAAATGATAGATACGACAGGAAGGGTCTTATTGATTTCCCTGATGATGTTTTTCATCTTCTGTTCACCACAGTACCGGCCGAGGGCCGCCGTAGGAAACACAACTCCATCAATGTTCCTGTTGTTTATGAATTTTGAGACAAACCATTCCTGGTATGCATATTCGCTTTCTTCCGCATCCGGTTCTTTTGTAGAAAATATGAAAACATCACTGTCAGTCTCGGTGACATACTGTCTAACGCCTTCAAGCAGCTTTTGAGAATATTCATATTCAAGATGTGGTACGGCAATTCCAAATCGCATTACAAGAGTTTAATGCAAAAAATAAAAAAAATCATAAAATTTATGTTATTTTAGTCCAGCCTTTCAGCTTTCTTAGCATGCTTTACCTTGTACTGTTCATCGTCTGCCTTATTCAGCAGATTTTCCAGATTGAATTCCTGAGAATCAAATTCAGCAGCTCCAAGACTGATTGAAAGCTTGAAAGGTTCACCAGAAGTTCTGTTCCATTCATCACAAAGATCATCAAGCCTCTTCTTGAGTTTCTCAAAGACTTCCAACGACAGCGAGACGGAAACAATGGCAAATTCGTCACCACCCAGGCGGCCAATGGTGTCGGCAGCACGGAATGTTTTTTTCAGGAGTTCAACCTCAGCAATGATGGCCCTGTCCCCTGCTTCATGACCATAGGTATCATTGATTTTCTTGAGACCGTCCATGTCGCCATAAATGACAAGACCGCTTTTTCCAACATCGGCAGCAAGTGAGATGTTCTGCTGACCAACAAGCATGAAGCCTCTCCTGTTCAGAATGCCGGTCATTTCGTCAGTTTTGGAAAGCAATGAAAGTTTCCTGTTCTTGGCCGACAGGCTGCTTACTTCATAGGCACTGGCTATGAATTTGGCAAGAAGAGAATAGATCATCATGTATTCAGTTCCGCCGTAATCCCCAAGCGAAAGGATCATATAACCATACTGCAAGTTTCCATGATAAAGGATTCTCACGACATTGAGTCCCTTGACGTCCTTGAGCATGTAATCAGGCAAAAGGGCTTTGGAACAGTCAAAATATTCCTCGCTGTTGACAGTCTTATGTTCAGGAACACCATCTTCATAGGCATAAAAAACCCGAGCCCTGTCAGGCAATTCAAATTCCTCATGACGATTGATTTCGGACGGTTTTTCATAAAGACAGATTGCACTCCTCTTCATGTTGAACATCTTCATGTAGCGGTCAAGACGTCTGCTCAAGGCATCCAGTGACAAGCCGGAATTAAGGTCGTCAATGAAATCCATGATGCTGACATTCTGGTTGTTGTGAACAAAAAATGACTTAAAGGCAGCCTCGTAGAAATATCTGTTCTTGAGTATTTTTTCACCCTTGTCAGTAACGCAGACATAAGGATCACCCTGGGTAAGGCAACCGCAGCTTACACGGTAGCAGGCCCTTGAATGCAGTTTTGTAACCATATCAACCTTTTTTCCATTGATTCTGTCCGTGAGAATTTTCGCACCCAGATAGCTTTGCTGAGGAATGCTCTGATCAATGGTTGAAAGGCTTGGATAGCAGTAGACGGAACGCAAGGTGTTGTCAAATCCAGTAATGCAAACCTGTTCCGGAACATCAACACCAAGATTGAACATGTATGAAATGGCGCCAAGGGCAATTTCATCAATAACGCAGACTATGGCATCAAAGTCGATTGATTCCTTGGTTGGGTATCTTTTTGCCAAAGCCTCTTCGGCACTTTCTATGGTATAACTTGCATAAAGAATGTGGTCTTCCGGAAAATCCAGTTTCTTTTCTTCCATGACTTCGCGGAAAAAACGGATGCGCTGCATGATGTCTTCACTTTCCGCTTTAATGGCCATTAACAGAATGTTTTTTCGTCCGTGTTCATCGACAAGGTGACGTACAAGATTTTTAAAGGCTTCCTCAGAGTCAATTACAAGTGACGGAACATCAGGCACCGGGGCCACGATGGAAACAACGGGTATTTCCTTCTCAAGATTTCCTACTATTTTCAGCGCATTTTCTTCTTTAATAAAACGACTTAAAGTTGCCGTCGGAATTACGATTCCGTCTACGTTTACCTTGTTGATGAATTTGGATATGGCCCATTCCTGGTATGCAAATTCACTTTCCGTAGATTCCGGCTCTTCCGTTGAGAAAAGAAAAAAAGGGTTTCCCGTCTCCTCAACATACTGCCTTACACCCTGCAAAAGTCGCTGAGAATATTCATATTCCAAGTGTGCCAAAGTCATTCCTAAGCGCATGAGATGATTATAATGCAAAAAAATTGAAAAAAAACTCCATTCTCATTACAATGTGGGACATGAAAAATGCAGACGAAAAATTCATCCTTGAATTTCCTAAGGATTCAGGTTTTGACAATACAGAGATCTATTTTTACAGCGGAACTCCGGACATCATGGGCATCTATTTTGCCGAGGAGACAAAGCAGAACAGACTTTTTGTCACTGACACAACTATTGCTTCACTTGACTGCAACAAGCCGTTGATGGACCACTTTGACGCAAACACAGAAGAATTCGAAGAACTCCAGAAACCGGGAATGTCTAAGGTCTACCGCAACAAAGGCGATACTCTTTGCATCCTTGGACCTGGTGAAAAATTCAAGACAATCGAAAGCGTACTTGAGATCGTCAAGGCGGCATTGGACAGCAACTTCAACCGCAACTGTCTTTTCGTAGCTATCGGTGGTGGAGTTATCACAGACATGACAGGATTTGCCGCTTCCATGTACAAACGAGGTGTTGATGTTGAATTCGTATCAACTACAATGCTTGCCGACGTAGATGCTGCCATAGGCGGAAAAACAGGATGCGATTTTGACAGCTACAAGAACATGATAGGTGCCTTCTACCCTTCAAAGAAACTTCACGTATTCAGCCAGTTTGTAAAATCTCTTTCTGAAAAGGAATATATCTCAGGTCTTGCAGAAGCAATAAAGACAGCCTTTCTTTTTGACAAGGACATGCTTGATTTGTTCCGCAATGAAAAAGACAAAGTCATGAATCGCGACGACGATGTTCTCCAGCGTCTCATTTCAGGATGCTCAAAGGCAAAGGCAAAGATCGTCCACGAAGATCCAAAGGAAAAGGGAAACAGAGCCTTCCTTAATCTTGGACATACATTTGGTCATGCCCTTGAATCCGTAAGCGGCCTTGGTGAAATCACCCACGGCGAAGGTGTCGCATGGGGAATGGCACGTGCCTTTGAATACGCAAGAAAGAACGGACTTTGCTCTGAAGAATATGCCCAGGACGGAATCAACATACTCGCTTCATACGGATACAACACAGGAAAGGCAGACATTGCCGCTGAAAAGATTCTTGACGCCATGAGAAAGGACAAGAAGAACATGTCCAGCATAATCAAGATCATCGTCCAGGACGGACCACAGAGCACAAAGATCATCGAAGCAACAGATGACAAGCTTCTTGAAGTTTTAAGATAAGGCATAGAAAATAAAATGATTTCAAAAGAACACTATTTTGACTACGCAGCGACTTCTCCTGCAGACGAGGAAATCGTAAAGAATGCCCTTACCCTTTCATTGGAACATTGGGGCAATCCATCAAGCATCCACGAAGCAGGAACAGACGCACGAAAAGTCTTTGAAGATGCAAGAAAAAGAGCCGCAGACGCACTCGAAGTAAAACCTGAGACAATCTTCTTTACTTCAGGCGGAACAGAAAGCGACCACCTTGCTCTTACAAGTGTTCTTTCAAGGCCTCAGAAAGGCAGCGTCGTACTCAGCGCCATAGAGCATCCAGCACTGAGGGAAATGGCAAAAATGATCACGGGCTGTGGATGGAAAACCATAACTGTGAATCCAAACAAGGACGGCATCATCACACCGGAAGCCGTGGCCCAGGCTGTGGAACAGGATACTGCCTTTGTAACAGTAATGGCTGTAAACAATGAGACTGGTGCGGTTCAGCCTGTAAATGAAATCGCCGACGCACTCGTAGAAAAAGCCGCAGGTAAAAGAAAACCATTCTTCCACGTGGATTGCGTACAGGCAGCAGGAAAAATTAAGATCGACCTTAAACATCCTGGCATCGACAGTGCCGCTTTCAGTGCTCATAAAATCGGTGGTCCCCGCGGAATAGGAATCCTCTACCTTGCCAAGACTTTTGATTCATTCCTTAAAGGTGGCGGACAGGAAAAGAACATCAGAAGCGGAACTGAAAACCTTTTTGGTGCAGAAGCAATGTCACAGTGCCTTGCAAAATACTGCATCTCTGAAAAGAAACCAGAATCCATTGAACGCTATGAAACACAGAAAAAGTGGACGGAAGAATTCATTGAAAGCCTCATGGAAATCAAAGGCTGCGTAATGATTCCACACTGCCGTGGACAGAAGGATTGTTCCGCAGAATTTTCACCTTGGGTTGTTCAGGCCGCATTTCCAGGCATTCCAGGCCAGGTGATGGAACGCGCCTTGAGCAGCAAAGGATTCTACATCTCGACAGGCAGCGCATGTTCCGCTGGACACCACTCCCGTCCTATCCTTGACACAATGCAGATTCCCGCAAAGGAAAAGGAAAGTGCCGTAAGGTTCAGCTTTGGACATGACACAAGCAAAAAGGCCATGAACGAACTTCTCGTTGCAGTAAAGGAAGTCTGCGAGACTTTTTTTCACTAGGCAACTGGCATGAGCGGACTTTAGTGGGGATTCATCCTACTTGAATTTATTTCTCAATAGTGGTATTTTCTACACATTCGGGACCGCAATTACGGTCGTCTCATTTTTTTAAAATCCAGACATTTTTAAGGAAGGAAGCTTATGGCAATTCGTGGGGAACTCTTTACAACACAGGTCACTTTGGACAAGAGAAACTATTTTTTCAATGTAAAGGAAAACCGCAACGGTGATGTATTTTTGCAGATTGTTGAAAGCAAAATCAAGGACGGAGAAGATGACCGCCGTGCTATCGTAGTTTTTGCAGAGGACATGAAGAAGTTCTTTGGCGGAATGGATGAATCATTGAAGTTCATTGAAAAGGAAGAAAAGGAAAGAGCAAAAATCCGTGCAGAAAAGAAAGCTGCAAAGGAAGCAAAGTTTGGCGCACAGGGTGAAGACGGAACTGCAGAACCAGCAAAGAAGATCTACCGCCGCAAGGGAGAAAGTCGCCTCGTAGCTGAAAAGCGCGCTGCAAAGAAGGACACAAGAATCCACGTAGTGTCAAAGCGCAAGCCATCTGATTCAGAAGAATACTAATATAACGATCACAAGAAAATCTAAAAAATGAAGGGATGCGTTTGAATGCATCCCTTTTTTATTTCTTCTTTTTCTTGTCTTTCTTATCAATACTGAAACTAAGGCGCTGAATAGGAGAAGGACCTATCCTCCTGATGACCTCAAGATGGGCCGCGGTTGGATATCCTTTGTGCTTTGCATATCCATATTCCGGATACTTGCTGTCGTATTCAACCATCAGATGGTCGCGTTCTACTTTGGCGATGATGCTTGCGGCCATTACCGCAGGATAGTTTCCGTCCGCCTTGGGCTCACATTTCACATCACAGTCTATATCAGGAACAAAGGTTCCGTCTGTCATGGCCCTGATTTTTCTTACATCATCTATCATCGCAATGCCGTTCTTTTCGCACCATTCCGGCAATCTAGAAACCATCTGTTCAAAGGCAAGTTTCATTGCCTTCAAGCTGGCCTGAAGTATGTT
>JAGHUO010000099.1 GCA_018064785.1 Candidatus Treponema equi | reverse complement strand
CAGAAGGACCATATACTGAATAAGCTGGTGAAATAAGTCTTACGAAAAAATTATTTATAAAAAAAGCCTGCCGATCTAAAAGTGAATGGCACTCAATAGACCGACAGGCATTCTTATTTATAAGCGGTAATCAATTACAGCTTTGGAAATCTGTCAAAGTAAGACTTTGTTTCCTTTGCTACAACACCTGCAAGAACGATCAAAGCAACACAGTTAGGGATTGCCATGAGACCGTTGAAGATGTCGGCGATTGTGAATACTGCATTTACTGTGAAGTATGGTCCGATAAGAACTGCGAGGATGTAAAGCCATCTGAAGCCCTTAACGATTCCCATCTTTCCGCCTGTAAGGTATTCGAGACATTTTTCTGAGTAGTAGTCCCAGCCGAGGATTGTTGTGAAAGCAAAGAATGCAAGACAGAGCATGAGGAGGAACTGAACTGAATGTCCGTCACCACCGAGAACCTTGTTGAATGAAGCTGCTGTAAGGGCAACACCCTTGAGGTTTTCTGGATTTTCCCAGAGACCGTTTGACATGCCGCCGATAACGATTGCAAGACCTGTCATTGTACAAACGATGAGTGTATCAATTACTGTACCTGTCATGTTAACGAGACCCTGTTCAACAGGTTCGTTTGTCTGAACTGGAGCTGCTGCGATTGGAGCAGAACCGAGACCAGCTTCGTTAGAGAAGATACCGCGTGCGATACCTTTCTGCATTGCGTCTGTAACCTGCTTGAGGACATAACCACATGCACCACCTGCGAGAGCCTTGAAACCGAATGCGCTCTTGAAGATGAGAACGAAGGCAGCCGGAATGTGTGTTGCGTTCATGATGAGAACTGAAAGTCCAAGGAAGATATAGATGATTGCCATTGCTGGAACAACCTTTTCTGCAACCTTTGAAATGCGCTTGAGACCACCGAGAACAACAAGTGCAACACATGCTGTAACGATGAGACCACCAATAACTGTTGCATAAGTATAATCTGTTCCCAGAAGTGTGAAGGCAATGTGCTTTGCTTCAGGATCAACGGCATTGTTTACAGCGGATGTGATTCCGTTGATCTGTGTCATCGTACCGATACCCATGAGACCTGCGAGAGCTCCGAATACAGCAAAGAGAACGGCAAGCCACTTCCACTTGGCACCCATACCCTTTTCAATTGTATAGAAAGGACCGCCGAGGATGTGACCGTCCTCCTTCACTTCACGATACTTGATGGCAAGCATACATTCTGCGTACTTTGTTGCAGTTCCGAGAATTGCGGCAAACCACATCCAGAAAAGAGCACCAGGACCGCCGGCTGCGATGGCTGTTGCAACACCGACGATGTTACCAGTTCCGATTGTTGCAGAAAGTGCAGTACACAATGCAGAGAAACCTGAAAGTTCTCCAGCTCCGTCTGTTTTCTTGAAGATACCCTTGAATGCACGGCCAAGTTTACAGAACTGAATTCCACGAGCGGCAATTGTAAGGATAAGACCAGTTGCCAGAATCAGAATGATTGTTGGAAGACCCCAAACAATATCATCAATCTGATTTAAAATTGAATCAAAAGACATAAGCGTGTCCTTTAAAAAAGATAAGAGCCGGTCAAACAAACCAGCTCTCCAGAAAGTAATAAGACAGTCATTTTCTAGTCATCTGTCCTTTTTGCCTGAGATATCGGCTCTAATAGCCTTAACCCTTCGGCGCCCCACTCCATCGTGAGAACTCTCCAGAGAATCTGAACACTGCAACGCAATAATTCAGATTTTTCCATGATATTCTATAAGCCAAAAAAAATCAACGAAATTCAGTCATCCTCAAGGCGGAAAGCCTCCGGTTGCTCCGAAAGTTACAACTGATACCGTTGTTTTTTAGCATGAAAATATCTATAATTATGCAACTTTTTTATTTTGACGGTTGAGGTAACACTATGATTAAACTTTGGGAAACAGGAGCATTCCTTGAAAACGGAAAGCTTGTTCCACAGGCTGAATTCAAAGGTGCTGCAAAGGAAGACGCAGCAAAGAACACAATGGCTTATTCAATCCTCCAGAAGCACAACACTTCAGGAGATGCTGCAAAGCTTAAGATCAAGTTCGACAAGATCACATCACACGATATCACTTATGTTGGAATCATTCAGACAGCACGCGCATCAGGTCTTGAAAAGTTCCCTCTTCCATACGTTCTTACAAACTGCCACAACTCTCTCTGCGCAGTAGGCGGAACAATCAACGACGATGACCACATGTTCGGTTTGACATGTGCACAGAAATACGGCGGAATCTATGTTCCTCCACATCAGGCTGTCATCCATCAGTACGCACGTGAAATGATGGCTACCTGTGGCGGAATGATCCTTGGTTCGGACAGCCACACACGCTACGGTGCCCTTGGAACAATGGCAATCGGTGAAGGCGGCGGCGAACTTGCAAAGCAGCTTCTTGGAAAGACATACGATGTAAACATGCCAGGCGTTGTTGCAGTATACATGACAGGAACACCTCGTCCAGGCGTCGGTCCACAGGACGTCGCAATCGCAATCATCGGAGCCGTATTCAACAACGGTTATGTTAAGAACAAGGTAATGGAATTTGTAGGACCAGGTGTTGCTAACCTTAGCGCAGAATTCCGCATCGGCATCGATGTAATGACAACAGAAACAACCTGTCTTTCTTCAATCTGGACGACAGACGAAAAGATCCGTGAATTCTATGCACTCCACGGACGCGAAAATGACTACTCTAAGGTTGAACCAAATGGCGTTGCATACTACGACGGCGTAATCGAAGTAGATTTGGACAAGATCGAACCAATGATCGCACTTCCATTCCACCCAAGCAATGCTTACACAATCGACTTCGTAAACAAGAACCTTAAGGATGTTCTCCACGAAACAGAAGAACGCGCAAAGGTTTCTTTCGGAGACAAGGTTAACTTCAACCTTACAAACAAGATCATCGACGGAAAGCTTTACGTTGACCAGGGTGTAATCGCAGGTTGTGCCGGCGGTAGCTATGAAAACATCGTTGCCGCAGCAGACATCCTCAAGAACAAGAACACAGGCAGCGACAAGTTCTACCTTAGCGTTTACCCGGCTTCTACACCAATCTACATGGATCTCATGAAGAACGGTGCAGCAGTAGAACTCATGAAGGCAGGTGCTATTATCAAGACAGCATTCTGCGGACCATGTTTCGGTGCAGGCGACACACCAGCCAACGGTGCCCTTTCCATCCGTCACTCAACAAGAAACTTTCCTAACCGCGAA
>JAGHUO010000064.1 GCA_018064785.1 Candidatus Treponema equi | reverse complement strand
AAAACGTCTGGACATCCTGAACCAGATGCGAGAACTGGGTCAAGTTTGTTAGGGAACTGGTCTGTTGGTGTGAGTGAGTATTCGATTTCATACTTACCCTTGAAGCGACCATCTTCCTGGAAATACTTTGTGATCATTCCGTCCAATTCGTCTGTAAATGACCATACTACGAGCTTGTTGCTTGCATCCTTACCAGCTGATGCTCCGTCTTTCTTTGCACATCCTACGAGTGCAAGTGATGCACATGCTACTGCAGCAGCAACTGCAACCAATTTCTTCATACGTTCCTCCTATTAGTTATGCATATGAAAATATTACATCGGACTCCACATTTTTTAATTGTTATTTAGGAACCCGAGGGTTACGATTTAATGAACCATGAAGCCAATACAACAACTCTAATGGCAACCGGTTACTCATTTAAGTATAAGTCCATGAAAATAAATTGTCAAACAAATTCTTCTTCATTTTCACTATTTCAATATGAAAATCCTTCTATTTTCGGAATTTATTAAGGTTCCGTCCAAAAAAATCAATGAAAAATCAAATATTTTCAATAGATGAAAATAGTCATGACTGCTATTTTTGAGAAGTTATCTGCAATTTTTAATCAAAATGTAGACAAATGGAAAATTTTGGTGTTATATCGAAATAATAAAACAATGAAAGGAGTTCAGAATGCAGTACGGCTATTTTGACGATGAAGCAATGGAATATGTTGTAACTCGCCCTGACACACCTACATCTTGGAGCAACTATCTTGGTTCCACAGAATATGGTGCTGTCATCACAAACAACGCTGGCGGTTACGGTTTTTACAAGTCTGGTGCACAGGGAAGATTCATGCGCCTCAGATTCAACTCAATCCCAATGGATCAGCCAGGAAGATACTTCTACCTTCGCGACATGGAAAGCAAGGACTACTGGTCAGCTTCATGGCAGCCTGTAGGAAAGCCACTTGATAAATACAAGAGCATCTGCCGCCACGGTACTGCCTATTCGATCTTCGAGACAGAATACGAAGGCATCAAGTCAGAGGCAAAATATTTTGTTCCTCTTGGACAGACATTCGAATACTGGAGACTCAAGGTAACAAACACAGGTTCAAAGGCAAGAAAGCTCCGCGCATTCACATATTGTGAATTCTCTAACCAGTGGAACACAACTCAGGACCAGGTTAACCTTCAGTACTCTATCTTCATCTGTAAGGGAGAAAAGGCAAAGGAGAACATGCTCCGCTATTCCATCCACGAAAACCTTTACCTCCAGCACCAGAAGAACCCAGCTATCGGTGACTACATGAGCGAATGGATGGCCCTCGTTGGTCAGCCAATGACAGGTTACGATACAGACCGCCAGTCATTCATCGGTACATACGGAAGCTACAAGGAACCAGATTCTGTCATCAACGGAGAATGTAAGAACTCAAACGCATACGGTGACAACATCTGTGGAACAATGCAGTCGGACATCGAACTTGCACCTGGCGAGACAAAGGAACTTGTAGTTCTCCTTGGTATCGGAGATGCAAACGTTGAAGGTGAAAAGGCACTCAAGGAATTCGGTTCGATCGCAAAGTGCGACGAAGAATTCGACAAGCTCGTAAAGGCTTGGCACGCAAAGCTTGGCAGCCTTAACGTAAACACACCTGATGAAGACATCAACCACACAGTTAATGTCTGGGGACTTTACAACTGTCTCATTACATTCGCATGGTCACGCGCCGCATCTTTGGTCTACAACGGAGAACGCGACGGTCTTGGTTACCGCGACTCAGTCCAGGATATCCTCGGTGTTTCAGCAGCTATCCCAGAAGAAGCAGAAGAACGCCTTGTTCGCCTCTTGAGCGGACAGTTCGCACACGGTGGTGCACTCCCAGTCATCTCAAAGGACTTCGTTGCAGGAAAGCAGAAGATGATTCCAGCAGAAGAATTCCGCTCAGACGACTGCCAGTGGTTCTTCAACGCAATTCCATGTTTCGTTGCAGAAACAGGTAAGTTTGACTTCTACAACCGCGTAGTTCCATACGCAGACCAGGGTGAAGCAACAGTTTACGGACACCTTAAGCAGGCTCTCCTCTTCAACCT
Source organism: Candidatus Treponema equi (assembly GCA_018064785.1). Lineage (GTDB taxonomy): Bacteria > Spirochaetota > Spirochaetia > Treponematales > Treponemataceae > Treponema_D > Treponema_D equi. Next base: position 11,611 of record JAGHUO010000064.1, on the reverse strand, counting down.
TGAAAGAATGGGTGCAAACGGACTTCCATGCGGACTTCTCGCAGACTGGAACGACTGTCTCAAGCTTGGATACCACGGAGAATCACTCTTCGTTGCATTCCAGCTCCGCCTTGGACTTACAACATACGCAGACATCTCTAAGCGCCTTGGAAAGGAAGACGAAGCAAAGTGGGCAATCGCAGAACGCGACAAGCTCGACGCAAACATCCAGAAGAAGTGCTGGGACGGAAAGTGGTTCGTCTGGGCAATCGCTGAAGACGGAACAGTTTATGGAACACACTCGATCGAAGAAGGACAGATCTACTTCAATACACAGGTTTGGTCGGTTCTTTCTGGAGCAGCATCACCAGACCAGGTTCGCGACTGTCTTGCAAGCGTAAAGGAAAAGCTGGCAACACCTTACGGACTTATGCTCTGTGCTCCACCATTCATCTATGCAAGCCGCAACATCATGACATCTGTTGTCTACCCAGCAGGTATCAAGGAAAATGCAGGTATCTTCAACCACACACAGGGTTGGGGCGTCATCGCAGAAATCATGCGCGGAAACGGAGACCAGGCTTACGAATACCTTAAGGCTGCTCTTCCTGCTGCTTACAACACAAAGGCAGAAGTACGCCAGAGCGAACCATATGTAATCGGTCAGACAACATATTCTTCTGTAAGTCCACGTGCTGGTAACACAAGAGTATCTTGGCTTTCTGGTGCAGCTACATGGAACTACTACTCGATCACACAGTACATGCTCGGTATCAGACCACAGTACGACGGACTCTTGCTTGATCCATGTCTCAAGCACGACTGGGACGGCTTTACAGCTGACCGCCGCTGGAGAGGAATGAACCTTCACATCGAAGTAAAGAACCCACAGCATGTAAACAAGGGTATCGAATACATCGAAGTTGACGGAAAGCGTCTCGATGCAGCAGTTGTTCCTGTATCAATGCTCAAGGACGGCAGCAAGATCGTTGCATACATGGGCAAGAATGCAGTTGCAGTTGAAAACGAAAGAATGTAATTCCTTCGCTGAATAAAAAGAAAAAGGCTGTCGGTTTTCCAATCGACAGCCTTTTTTATTCATGGAAATAAATCAGTGATGATGATCATGTCCATGATGGTCACACATCGCATTAGGATTTGTGATCAGGACTCCCTTGAGAAGTTTTTCAACAGCTTCATCTGCATTTCCTGTAACTCCAGCCACCTGTTTGATTCCAGCAGCATTCAGGGCATCTATCGCTCCTTGACCTCTGTTTCCAAGAAGCAAGGTCTCAACACCAAGCCCCTTCAAATATGTAGCAAGATCATGATGCCCATAACCTCCATTATCTATGACCCTACTTTCTGTCACCTTTCCATTTTCAATGGTATAAAGTTTGAAATTCTGTGTCCTTCCAAAATGCTGGAAAACTGTACCCGTTTCTTTGTCCAATGTCGATGCAATGATCATTATTCCACTCCTATAAGATCGTTTATAACTGTACCTGCTATGATGAGGCCAGCAACAGAAGGTGCAAAAGCTGTACTACCTGGAGCTGTACCCATTCCTTTTTTCTCTGTATCCTTATCTGTTATAATTTCAACAGGTTTTTCCGTTGAAAACAGAACTTTTACATCTTTAATACCCCTTGATTTTAACTCTCTACGCATAACTCTTGCAAGGGGACAGACAGTAGTTTTCTCAATATCTGACACCGTAAATTTTGTCGGATCTATTTTATTGCCAGCTCCCATGCAACTGATGACGGGGATACCACATTCCTTTGCCTTTTTTATGATTTCAATTTTAGCAGCAACTGTGTCCACGGCATCGACAATATAACTGTACCCATTAAAATCAAAGGTATCTGAATTTTCTGGCAAGAAAAAACATTCTTTTTCTTCTATTATAATGTCCGGATTTATGTCAAGACAGCGATCCTTCATGACCGAGACCTTGGATTTTCCAATGGTGCTGTGCAATGCGACAATCTGTCTGTTCAGATTGGTGACAGATACCACATCATTATCAACCAGCATAAGATGCCCGATTCCGCTTCTTGCCAATGCCTCGACTACATGCCCACCGACACCGCCAATGCCAAAAACTGCAACCTTTGCTTTATGAAGTCTGTCTATGCCACTGGCACCATATATCATCTTTATTCTAGCAAACTGATCATCCATTCTACTTACTCACTTTTAGGAAATATCAAGGTTACAGTTGTTCCTGTGGCACCATCGCTTTCTATCTGTACCTCTCCATTGTGAACATCCATTATGCTTTTTACTATTGCAAGTCCCAGACCACAGCCACCTTTTTCCTTGCCCCTGTTATGTGATTCATCCGCACGGTAGAACCTTTCCATTACATGAGGCAAAGCTTCCTTTGGAATACCAGGACCATTGTCCTTTATTGATATTTCTGTACCCTTATCTGTATCTTTTTCTTCTATTATAATGGATACTTTGTTGGGTTTTGCGTATTTTACACTGTTGGAAACAATAATGGTCATAGATTCGTAAAGGAGTTCCTGATCACACAACACTGTACCCTTGACTGTATCCTCAACTGTTACTGTTGCATCTGTTGCCCATGCCTCTGTATCCTCTTTTAGCCTTAGAGCCAGATCTCTGACAGGTACAGACTTCTTTTCGATTTTAACTGCACCCCTTTCTAGACGTGACAACTGCAGAAGATTGTCAACGATAGCCTGCATTGTAGAAACCTCATCGTTCAGTCTTTTGATGGATTTCTCAAGCTGAACAGGATCATCCTTTCCCCAGCGTCTTATAAGGTTTGCGTGGCCCGCTATCACAGCAAGTGGAGTCTTGAGCTCATGGGATACATCTGATGTAAACTGTCTTTCCCTCTCAAAATCCTGCTTTAGGCGGGCAAAAAGAGTGTTGAATGTCTCTGCAAGACGGTCAAATTCATCGCCGCTTCCTTCCACTTCAAAATGATTGTCGCCTGCATAGGACATTTTTTTTGCGGTCTCGGTCATTTTCTTTACGGGACTGATGGTGGATTTTATTATGAAAAAGGATGCCATGAAAGAAATGAGGACTAGAGGAACGCTGAAAAGCAATATGGCAAGATTCAACTCATTTATGAGACGGCCGGCAAAATCACGGTCCATGCTCACCGACACCTGGACCACATAGGGTTTGCAGTCATGGTCAAAGGAACGTGTCCTGTAAAGTACATTCAGGTCGCCATCTATGAAGTAGTTCTTCTCTATGTAGATTATGGCTTTCTCCTCAGACTTTGGAAGATTCCGTATGAAAGGATCATTGGAATAGACAGTTTCACCTGTGGACTCATTGTATATGCAAAGAGAGACGAAATACGGAATCTCCAGAAAATCGCTTTCGGATACAGTTTCGGAACCCTTCTGGACAATTTTAGCCTGCACGGATTCCGCGGTTGAAGACAGAAAATTGCTCTGGCGCTTTCTATCGTTGGTACGAATCACATAGGCAAAAAACTGGACAAAGGCCAATATGAGGACAGCAATGAGTGCCGAGAAAACTATTGAAAGTCGGAATGCCTTTGATCTCAATACAGTTCTTTTCAATTTTTCTGCTCCGACCTGATGACATAGCCTGCACCACGGACAGTTGATATGATTCCGTCTCCGATCTTGCTTCTAAGATAACGGACATATACATCGACTGCGTTCTCATCTATGCTGTGTCCTTCACCCCAAACCTTGTCGATTATGGAATCTCTGTCCATGACTACATCTATATTGCTGAGGAGACACTTGAGCAGCAGATATTCCGTCTTTGAAAGTTCAATGAGCTTGCCGTCCGATGTTACTTCCATGCTGTCGGAATTGAGGACAAGATTTCCTACGGAATATACTTTGCCGTCCGCGTTCTTTTTATCACTTCTGCGTATGACAGCGCGAAGCCTTGCAAGAAGCTCTTCTATTTCAAATGGTTTTGCTATGTAGTCGTCGGCTCCTGCATCAAGGCCATTTACCTTGTCATAGGTCTCTCCGCGGGCACTTACCATGATCACCGGCACTTCGGAAGTCTTGCGGATTCTTCTAAGGACCTCAAGTCCGCTAAGTTCCGGCAACATGACATCAAGAAGAATCACATCAGGAGCAAAGGATTCAAAAAATTCCAAAGCTTCCCTTCCGTTTATAGCTCTTTTTATTTCAAAGCCTTCATGTTCCAGTTCCAGGATCTCGAATTCAGCGATTCCATCATCATCTTCTACAACAAGTATCTTTTCCATAATCCATTACCTTCCCCTGGTTATTTCTGTTCCATCCTGAATGTTTTCAAATTCGCATCCCAGAAGCTTGTCGCCTTTGTAGGAAATAAGCTCTGTGAATTTTATATCGATCGATTCTTCCTTTGGATTCAGAATGGAAATCCTTACACTTTCACCTCTTCTTCCAAAATGAAAGAAGACATTGGAACCACATCTTTCCTCATTAAGGAGAACAGTCCCTGCATTGACCGAACGTGGATCAATGGGCATTGAAAACCGCACGGTGATTTCCATGAGCGAATTTTCACCATTGAAACTCTTCTGTGCCGACAGCATTGTCACCATGAAATCCTGCTGCTCTGTTGTTACCCTCATTCCACGATAAGGAACATAATCCCTTTTCGGAGGCTTTTTTTCTCCTTCGGAAAAAGCAGAGACAGAGAATGCGATGATAAAAACTATGGTCAATGTAAACTTTTTCACAATTACAATTCTAAATTATATTGAAAATTTGTCCATATGGACAAATTAAAGATTAAAACTTTCTAATTTACTAAAAATGTACTTCTAATGATTTGTCATTCCACTCGGGTTATATTTATTCTCAGAATGAATGATAAAGACATTCATTGCCAGACTTAAAACATTAAATAAGAGTTCAGGAGGAATACTTATGAAACTTAACAAATTCAGAACAGCAGTTCTTGCAACTGCAATGGCCGTAATCGGTACAGTGGGAGCTTTTGCTCAGAAGCCAGAAGGAAAGGGTTGCCCTGATTTCAGAGGACCACATGGGCCTGGTCCAATGCCTTTCAACTTTGCTGAAAAGCAGATCATGGGAACAATCAGCAACGTGAATCCAGATACCGGCATCATCGTGCTTACAGACGCAGACGGAAAGAGCAAGAAGATCCATGTAAATCCTTTGACAAACATCACTGTGATTGAACCTAGAAAAGCACCACCAAAGGATAAGAAGGCTGACAAAAAGGACAAGAAGAATGACATGCCACCTCCATTCTTCTTCAACAAGATCGGTATTGATAGACTCAAGGCTGGTCACTGGGTTACTGTAAACAAGTTCAATACAGACACAGAAACAATCGAAGCCATGAACATCAACGTTCATAACTTCAGAGAGCTTGAACCTAAGATCGATACTTCAAACGCAAAGTAATCAATCCAAGGTTTCAAGAAGAGCTTCGCAGCCCTCAAGGACGTCGTTGTACGTTTCATCAAAATTGTGTGTATACCAAGGGTCTGCGATGTCACGGGGGTGACTTGTGTAGTCAAGGAGCATGTGCACTTTGCCTTCACTGTCGCCCCCTGTTATTTTTAAAATATTCCTGATGTTCCAGCTGTCCATTCCTATGATCAGGTCAAAATCATCATAATCACTTTTCTTCATCTGGCTGGCACGATGAGGATTCATCGGAATTCCTACCTGACGCATCTTGCTTACTGTTCCTGGATGTGGAGGATTTCCTATCTCTTCCGTGCTGGTAGCTTTTGAGTCTATAAAAAATTCCGCCTGTCTTCCTGATTTTGCCACAAGATCTTTCATTACGAATTCCGCCATTGTTGAACGGCAGATATTTCCGTGGCAGATAAAAAGTATTCTGTTCATGACTAATTTTTATCAAAATGATTTCAGGAAATCAACAACTAAATATTTTGAAATTAATTCATTTTGCCTATATAATTGTATCATGAAAAAAAAGCGGATTGGGTTGTTCATTGATTATGATGAATCATTTTATTCTCAAAGACTCGTAGAAGGTGCTTCCGAATTTCTACATAAAAAAAGTGATGCGGAACTTCTAGTCTTTCTTTGCGGCTCAATCAATTCACAAAGCAAAAACTTTGGTTACCAGAGACTTGCTGTTGCTTCCCTCATAAACAAAAACAACCTTGATGGACTTATTTTTGTATGCGGACCACAGGAAAGCGACTCCACCGCAGACCAGATTCATTCGTACATAAAATCTTTTTCCGACATTCCTGTTGTATGCATCGGCCACGAGTTTGAGGAATATCCATGCATCCTTAGCTCATGCAAGGAATCAATGGTCCAGATGGTGGAACATGTAATAACGACACACAAGAGAAAAAAGCCAGCCATTTTCATTCCGCAGTCTCCATCCCTTGAAATCCTGCAGCGAATCAATTCCTTTTCCGACGTGCTGCAGAAACACAATTTAAATCTTTCTCAGGAACAGATCATAATTTCAGAGACCCTTACATACGACGGTGCCATTGAAGGATTGGAAAACTACAGAAAGAAATACAATGGCAAATTGAAGTTTGACGCCCTTGTCTGTGTGAATGATTCCTTGGCCTTTGCCAGCATGGATTATCTTTCATCATGCGGAATCAAAGTACCTGACAAAGTCATCGTCACCGGTTTTGATGATGAGGATTCAGCCATTACATTTACACCAAGCCTTACCACAATAAACCAGAACATCGAGAAGCAGGCATACTATGCCGCAAAGCTTCTCTACAGCATGGCAAGCAAAGGTAAACAACGCAAAGAAAAAATCACCATCCATTCCACCGCGTATTTCAGACAATCATGTGGCTGCATGGCACCAGGCTATGACAAAAGTAAATACAAGGATTTCAGGGGAAAGATCCACACTGTAAACTACAAGGACCAGCCGTTTTTTGAAACATCAAAATGGAGCAACAACAAAAACAGCTTCATCAAGATCCTTCAGCTTTACCTGAACCTAGACAACAGAAGACTCATTGACGAACTCTCAAAGCAGGTCGAAACGGATCTTACGTCATTGAAGATCAACGCCGCTGCCCTCGTTCTTTTTGATATTCCTATTTCTACAGATAAATTCGAATTCTTGACTTTGCCACCAAAGGCTCATGTCCTCACATCCTTTGATCTGGAAAACAACATGCATCACAATCTGGAAAATGGACTTTCATCATTCAACCCGCAGGAGACACTTCTTCCACCAGGACATCTTTCTTCGCTGGACGGAATACATGTCCTTTCCCTATACAACAACAGCATTCTCTACGGATATGCCCTTTATAAACCAGGACATCTTGATCCTTCACTGTATGGAATAATCTTCAAGATGCTTTCTTCTGCCATAGACATCGCAAGCAACTCCAACAAGGCAAAGAAAGAGATCCAGGAACTTGAACAGGAATATGACAACATAAAGCAGATTTCCATGACCGATGAAATGACCGGCCTTCTCAATCGACGTGGATTCCTTTCACTTGGACAGAACGTCATAGACAAAGCCCTTCAAAACGGAAAAAACGGTCTTGTACTCTTTGGCGACATGGACGGACTAAAAACAATCAACGACACCTATGGCCATGCCAGCGGCGACACAGCCATAAAGGCCGAAGCAAATATACTTAGAAGTCTTTTCCGTTCTTCTGATGTTTGCGGAAGACTAGGTGGTGATGAATTTGCCATCGTCGCACAGGAACTGACCACAGAGAAGTTCAAGGAACTGCGCCAGAGCCTTGAAGCAAAATGCCAAGAATACAATGAAAAGTCCTGTGAGAAATTTACACTATCAATAAGCATCGGATGCGTTGAGTTCACTCGTCTGGCAAACGGAAACCTTGAAGGCCTGCTGGAAATTGCAGACACCGAGCTCTACAAGGAAAAACAGAAGAAACACAACTCTATTCAAGGATTGTAATTTCTACACGGCGGTTTTTTGCCCTTCCTTCTGATGTCCCATTGTCAGATACAGGTTTTGTTCCACCTGACCCCTTGCAGATGAACCTGTCTTTTGGAACACCTCTTTTTACCATGGCCTGAATTATGGAATCTGCACGCTCAATGGAAAGATTCATTTCACCCTTTGGGTTTCCTACGCTGGCCGTGTGTCCTTCAACCAGGAACATCTGTTCCGGTACTAGCTTCAACAGATCCGCAATCTGATCAAGACGGCTGTTTTCACCAGGCAGAAGTTCCGCGCTGTCAGGCTTGAAGTTAAGGTTCTGCATGGTAAGACGGATGCCTGCGGATGTATTCTCAACTGTAACTTTCTTTTCGCCGGAAGAAGTCTCTTCCGCTGAATTAAAACTATCGTTAGTTAGATTATTTAATACTTGGCTTCTTTTTCCGGAACTTTGTTTTGCAGAGCCAGATTTGCTTGCTGATCTACCGTTGCCACCTTGCTTTCCTGTCTTGCCTTCCACACCCTGACTGCCTGTACCTGCCCAAGCAAGCTGATCCTCAGAGAGTCCGGTTCCGGCTGCTTTTTCTGTATCCTTGGTCTGTCCCCTACCTGTTTCCTCTGCTCCTAAGGAATCTGCACCCTTCGCACCTGTCACCTTGTCATGGGCTGCAACATCATCCACCGGCTTATCCATTATCTCTTTAAGTTCTTCCTTTGATATGGATGCTATGCGCTGCAATGCAGGGAAAAGCTTTTCTCTGTTGTAGGCTGGAGGATATTCCGTAAACATGGAAATTGTACCCCTGAAGGCAACTTTGTTACCATCCAGATACTCGAATTCCTCATCAACTGTATCCCTTACAACAAGGGCATTGCCTGTATCCTTGCTTACAAGGATGTTGGCCCTATGTCTGCCCTGTGCGAATTTAAGATCCCTGTCACCACCAAAATCCAATGTTGCGGCAAGTCCATATCTCGTGGCCCACTCGGCAGATATCACATATACTTCCTCACCATGGAAACTGTCATCACGTAGATAGGTATACTCGACGTAGATGGGCATCTTTGTCTTGACCCCCTTGTTCAAAGGATCGACTATTCGTTCCGCCTTTGCCTGCCATTTGTCTCCTAACTTGATTCTTTTTTTTGTGAATGCCGGAAAACTTCTGAAGGTTGGATATCCCTTGTCCTTTATCATGACAAGCTGGCCGTCACTGGTGATTTTAAAGGTAGACGGAATGGATCCGTTTATTTCCTCACCTACGCTGGCGCTTGCCCTTTTTGTTCCTTCGGCCACATAGAAGTTTCCATCATAGTAACTGTCATCTGGATTTGCCCCTTCCGGAACTCCCACGGGGCTTATGAAAGATCTGATTTCACGGCTTACAAGTCCTGTGTATTTTCCGTTGTCATAACGACGAAGATCCGTGCGCTCGATATAGATATAGCTGCCATTTCCGTTGTACTGCAGAAGAGCATCCTGCCCAAAAAGAACCTGGGAAAAACAAAAAAATGAAATGGCATATACGACGATTTTCTGTACTCTGTTCATACTTTCATTATCGGAGTATACTTGCACACATGAAACACAATATGCAGATTTTACAGGAATTGGCCGCAAAAAACGGACCACTTTGTGTCGGACTGGATACAGACCCATCCTATATTCCAGAATCAATTCTCAAGACATTCGCAAGTCCTGCCCAGGCTGTCCTTGAATACAACAGACAGCTGATCAAGAAAATCGCAGAAGACAAGAGCGCATGCTGCTTTAAGGTTCAGATCGCCTACTATGAGGCAATGGGTCTTGAAGGCATCAAGGTTTATGCCGAGACACTCAAGCTTGTCAAGGAATCAGGACTCATCTGCATCTCTGACATCAAGCGCGGTGACATCGCAGCTACAGCCGGTGCATATGCACGTGCACACTTCACCGGTGATTTTGAGACTGACATCATCACAATCAATCCATACATGGGATTCGATACACTCAAGCCTTTCACTGAATACTGCACAAAGGCCGGCAAGGGAATCTTTGTTCTCTTAAGGACAAGCAATCCTGGCATGGTCGACATCGAGCAGAAGGAACTTAAGGAAGGCGGAAGAGTCCTTGATCAGGTTGGAAATGAACTTGAAAGAATCAGCCAGGAAATGAAGGCAACTTATCCAGACCAGACCTGTTCCCCAGTAGGAGCTGTTGTTGGCTGTACAGAAGAAAGCGACGCCAAGGCATTGAGGGATGCTTACAAGGACATCTACTTCCTTATTCCAGGTTACGGTGCCCAGGGTGGAGATGCAAAGATCTGCGGAACCCTCATGAAGGAAGCAGGCGGAACAGTCAACTCTTCCCGCGGAATCCTCTGCGCATGGAAAAAAGACCAGGACTGCAGTGCCAAGGTTGAAAACGGAACAGTAACAATGGCAGACATCATCGCAGCCTCGGCAAAGGCAGCCATTGCATCAAAAGAAGATCTTCTTAGATTCTAAATTTTTTCAGTAGCCATATATATAAGGGACAGGCCATTTCCTTTAGCTCCAGCTTTTTGGCCTGTCCCTTTAAAACTTGTGAGTCACTCACAAGAAATTTCACAAAACTCACAATACAAATTCAATTTAGCCGTGTATGATTTTTTCATAATTTATTCTGAGGAGAAAAATTATGAAAAAATTGATTTATTTATTTGCTGCGGTTGCACTGCTCTTTACTGCAACAGCATGTTCAGACGGTTCATCAGATGATGATGCTCCTGGAAGCGATTCAAGCATCATTGTCGGAACATGGGAAGGTGACCTTTACGTTGCAGACTTGCCATCTTTTATAGTTCCAAAACTTACTTTTACATTTAATGCAGACGGAACTTACACCCATACACTTAATCCATCAAGCAGCCACGATGACCCGGCTTCTATCGGTCCTGGAAAATGGACATTTGCAAATAACGTCGTGACAATGACACCAGACAAATATCCTAAAGAAGTCATGACACCAAGATATGATCCTGCCGCAAAGACTTTGAGCTGGACTGTAGAGGATTCTGGGGACACAAGCACAACCATGACAAAAAAAATCTTCTGATAGCGGTAACGGCACAGGTTCTGGAAGCGATTCAGGATTTACTGGTGGAAGTGATGTAAACCGCATTGACAACTATACCCTTGACTTTGACGACGGAAATCCTATTGCTGTTTTTGCATTTGATTCCACATACAGATATGAAGCCTACAAGATGTGTTTCTACAGTGATAAGACAGTGAAAGTCCGCGTAACTCCAGTCGTACAGATGAAAAAAACAAAAGGTAAGCGCTACGACTACATGACAGGAACATATGAAGGAGATCCAACTACTGACGGTGATATTTCAATTTTATTTTCAAAGAGACTTGATGAAGGATACTTAATTGGGTTGGGAACTGTGAAATACGAAAATTACGATGGAACCGTACCGAACACAATTACAATAAGCGATGGTAAATTTACATTCAAAGAAAAAGCATCAAGCTGGGGCAATGAATTTCTGAAAACTACAAAAGAAGATTTGAGCAGTTACCTTTATTACCAGACAGACAGGGAAGATGTAAATGCCACTGAAATAGTAATTCCAGAGGGATATTCTAAAATTCCTGGAGGCTGCTTTATAAATAACAGCAAACTGGCAAAACTTATAATCCCATCTTCAGTTAAAGAAATATATTACTCTTTTTATTCCACCCCGGAGAACCTTGAAATTGTATACAA
>JAGHUO010000153.1 GCA_018064785.1 Candidatus Treponema equi | reverse complement strand
ATGATGGAACTGTTGAGTGCACCGTGGGCTACAAGAAGGATTTTCTTTGCTGTTTTGTACTGTGGTTCTATTACTTCCTGAATGAATTTTTTAGTACGTAGACATAGGTCTTCAATGCTTTCTCCCTTTTCAGGAGGAATATAGTCTCCCGGTTTGTTGAAAAACGGATAAAATGGACTGTCCTCTTTATCCCAGTCTGCATAGAAGGCACCTTCTTCCACACCAAAGGAGATTTCCTTGATGCGTTCGTCTATTATGATTTCGGTATCAGAAAGGCCACGGATGATTTCTGCTGTCTTTAAAGCACGTTTAAGCGGTGAGCTATAGATTCTATCGAAATGAATGTTTGCCATGTGAAGCTGGTCATGCAACTGTTCTGCAGCTTCGATTCCTTCTTCTGCAAGTTCAATGTCTATGCTGCCTTGAAGCCTTCGTTCTTTATTCCAGACTGTTTTCCCGTGTCTTACAATGTAAAGTTCCATTTTGTTGTTTTCCTGTTTTATAATTTGTGGACCATCATGTCGTTGTCTGCAGGAACAAGACCGATTTTCTCGATTCCGTCAAAGCGGCATTCTGCTGGTAATTTTATTTTGATAAGATGGATGCCGTTTTCTATTGCATCTTTTCTTACAAACATGAGCATGTTCATCAACGTGATCTTGATTCTTTTCATGTCAAAAAAATCAGTCATTCCGATTACAAAATAGTCTTCTTTTTTGTGGTAGGAAAACACCCCTGTCCGTTCTTTTTTTTCAAAAACGGAATATATCTTATGCCCATATTCAAGTTCTTTTGAAAGCTGGGGATTGCCAGAGAGGTTTTCGTCCTGGGTTGTGAGCTGTAGGTATTCCGGCTGGATGAAATCAGGATTAAGGGTGCTAAGGGATACTCCATCGCCAACCTGATGGATGGTCGTAAGAAATTCCGGATTTAACTGGAGGAAAGAAACGAACTTTCTTATTTTGCGGATAAGCTTGATGGTGCTGTAGTTGTGGGTAAGCGACGGATTCTCAACCATGCCGTGGAAGAACAGGTTGTCGGTGATGATTGTTCCGCCTTCTGCCAGATTGTGCTTGAACTTCTCAAAGAATTTTTCGTACTGTGCCTTTGCCGCGTCGATGAAAATCAGGTCGAATTTTTCGTCTATCTTTGCATCAAGGGCATCTTCATTTGTGATCTTGATTCTGTTTTCAAGTCCGCAGTTTCGTATGTTGTCTACGGCACGGCTGTAACGGTCTATGTCGATTTCGATTGTACGTACATAGATGTCCGGAGCAAGATTCGCAAAATTGATGGCGCTGTAACCGATGGCACTGCCGATCTCAAGTATCTTCCTGCAGTTGTTTTTCAATATGGTTTCGCAAATGAATTCACTACCCTTGTCCATGACTATAGGGATGTCATTTTTTCTTGCGTATTCTTTAATCTGTGAAATTTCGTTCATTGGTCAAGTCTGAGTCCATCAAGACTGATTCTGTTTCCGTCAGAAATCAATCCTTCGTACTCTTCGATTGGGATAGGCTTATAATAATAGAAACCCTGGACATAGTTAAGACCCATGCCTTTTAGAAGGTCGATCTGTTCCTGGGTTTCAACACCTTCCGCAATGACAGGCAGCTTCATGTTGCGTGAAAGATCAACGACACTCTTGATGATGCTGATGCCCTTGTCGTAGTTTGTGTTGTTGAGGTCAAAGAATTTCATGTCCATCTTAAGGACGTCGGCCTGGACATCCTTGAGCATGTTGAGAGACGAGTAGCCGCTTCCAAAGTCATCGATGAGGATAGAGAATCCTTTGTCCTTGAGACGCTGGATCACGGTCCTTAGGATTCTTGTGTCATCTATAAAAGCGCTTTCAGTGATCTCTATCTCGACATATTTTGGATCGATCTCATATATGTCGATGAGGTTGCTGAATACAGTCGGAACATCAACAGCGAAGATATCCATACGTGAAACATTTACGGATATAGGCACTGGAGTTTTTCCACTGTTGATCCAGTTACGGATTGTCTTGCATACCTTCTCCCAGACGTAGACGTCCACCTTCATTACCATGCCGTTCTTCTCAAGAGCCGGAATGAAATCACCTGGAGAAACAAAACCGTGTATCTTGCTGTTCCATCTTACAAGAGCTTCCGCGCCGACAATCTTGTTGTCTTTTATCGAGCATTTAGGCTGAAGGTAGAAAGTGAATTCATTCTCCTCAAGTCCGCGTTCAATATCCGGTATTATCTTGAGGTCGTGCTCAAGGTCTTCAACCATATTGGCGTTGTACCAGTCTACCTCCAGCTCCTGTTTGCCAAGGGCGTGGTTTGAAGCTGTCGTGGCGTAGTCGATGGCGTCAAGAATTTCTTCGTTTGCATCCTTGATCTCATATCCACCAAAGACCATGCGGAATCCTTCAATGCCATCGAAAGAAGACACAATGTCGTTGAGATGGTTTATAAGATATTTTATGACGGAATCATGTTTGTCGAGGATTATGAAGAAGTCATCACCGCCACCATAACCTGATACGGAATCAAAAAGTCTGTCGATCTCGTGGAGGGTATAGGCGATGTTCTTCAGCAGTCTGTCGCCCTGCCATCTGGAATACCATTTGTTGAAGAAACGGAAATTTTCAATGTCCATGGCTATGAGGCAGACTTCATCGTGTGCTCCCTCAAGAAATTTCTTTGCCTGGATCGTGAAACTGTTCTTTGTAAAGAGACCTGTCAGGTTGTCCTTTTCAAGGTCTGAATTATTGAACTTCTTATAGGAATTGTCGTTGATGAAGAACAATGCCATGACAAGCTGATGTCCCTTGTTCAGGTTGCTTTCCGGAATAAGTCGGATTGTTACATCATCCCATGTTCCACGAGTGCTTTTTTCTCTTATGACTTCTGTGATAGGTTCTTTTGCTCTTGCAAGACGCTGTGGCATGGTCTCAAGATTCATCAGTTCCGCGAATTTCTTATAGTCATCCGGATGGACCATTGTCAGCAGGGTTCTCTTAAGAAGTTCCGACAAAGGTTCCTCTCCCAGCTGCAGTGGCTGGTCAAAGTTCTGTTCTGATATAAGTGCATAGCGGTTTGTCGTAAGGTTCATCTCAACAGCAAAGTTGAAGCTGTCCATGTATTCGACTCGGGACATGAGCTCGCGTGGAAGGCTGTTGTAGAAAGTTCCGGTGAAGAAAAAGCATTTTCCGTGGTCCAGGTAATCCATGGATGCGATGGAAAAGTTGATCCACCTCAGAAATCCCAGGTTGAAGACTGTCATGGAGGTGGAAGGATGGTATGTCAATGATTTGTTGTTGATTTCAGTGTCGAGGATTGATGTTGCTTCAAGACATTCTTTTCCTATTTCCAATTTAGGAAAAGCAATCTTTGCTGCTTCGTTGAAAGCAACTATTTTGAGAGAACTGTCAGCAATGTATAATACATTATCTGTTACTGTAGTCATTGTTCCATCATTCAAGGGGAACCTTAAAAAAAATTAAGGTTTAATCCCTTTAAATTATATCACTTAAATGATGGAATTCAAATTTTTTATGTAAAATTATGCTTCTCTGTGGTCAAAGACGCGTTTTGTCTTCTTTTCGCTGCGTGGCAATGTGCCGACCGGAACGACAGCAACCTTTGGATTTACTCCGATCTTTGACTTGAAGAGGTTTGCAATTGCCTTGCCGGTTTCCTCAAAGTTTACGCGTCCTTCGACTTCAACAGTAAGAACCATGACGTCCTTGTTGTTTTCGTCGTCGTGTCCGATGGCGATGGAATATTCGCTTGTTGCACCGTCGATCTGATGGAGGACTTCCTCGACCTGGGCAGGGAACATGTTTACGCCGTGTACCTTGAACATGTCGTCGCTGCGACCCTTGATGATGTCAAGGCGAGGGTAGCATGAACCGCAGGAACATTTTTCAGGAATGATTCTTGAAAGGTCGTGTGTGCGGAACCTTAAGAGTGGAGCTCCTTCCTTTACCAATGTGGTGATTACGATTTCACCTTCTTCTCCGTCTTCCACAGGCTTTCCTGTTGCAGGATCGATGATTTCGATGAAAAGGTAGTCGTCCCAGTAGTGGATGTACTTTTCCTTCTGGCAGTTGATTCCGATTCCAGGACCGTAGATTTCTGTAAGACCGTAGATGTCGTAAAGTTCGATTCCAAGACCGTCCTGGATGCTTTTGCGCATCTTGTCAGACCAGCGTTCACTTCCGATGACGCCTTTCTTGAGCGCAACCTTGTCTTTAAGGCCACGCTTTGTGATTTCTTCAGAAAGCAAAAGGGCATAGCTTGAAGTCGCACAGATTACAGTTGACTGAAGGTCCTGCATCATCTGTAGCTGCTTTTCTGTGTTTCCAGGTCCCATTGGAACTGCCATGGCACCAAGCTTTTCACAGCCTGCCTGGAAACCGATACCTGCTGTCCAAAGTCCGTATCCCGGTGTGATCTGAATGCGGTCTTTCTTTGTGATTCCTGCCATTTCGTAGCAGCGTGCAAACTGGATTGCCCAGTCATCAACATCTTTCTTTGTGTAAGGGATGATTACAGGTTTTCCTGTTGTTCCGCTTGATGAATGGATGCGGACTACATCTTCATCAGGAACAGC
>JAGHUO010000167.1 GCA_018064785.1 Candidatus Treponema equi | reverse complement strand
TTCTTGGCAAATCCGTCGTAATCAACAGATCCGTCAGCGTTCATCGGCGTAATCATTGCTGTGTAAGCACCGTGAATTGCTGCCATAATTGAACTCCTAAATTTTTTTAAAGTTGCGAAATTATGTCACTTATTATAGAAAAAATCAATAAATTCCATTAACGTATTTATTTAACTGTGGCCGCAAATAAAAAAAAAGAACCAGTCAATGCTGGTTCTTTTCGGAGGTCTTAGGAACTACTTTTTCAAATGATTTTTAACTGCGAGCCCCACCAGAACAAAAGTTCCAGCAGCACTCATATATGCTATCTCTTCTAACCTTTATGGTCACGATATTACCTCTACCCATTCCATACCGCAACGTGCATACCATACCATAAATTAGGTATTTTACTACCCTATTAAGGGTATTTTTTTCTTGATTTTACAATAACTTTGGTTATAATTTCACTTATGGTAAATTCAAAACGTCTTATTATCTCCATTTTATGTCTAATATATCCATTTTTTGCACTCTGCCAAGGAACAACGGGAAATTTTAAGAACAATCCAAAAATAACAAACGCCGCCATAACAACTACAAGAGAAACCGAAATTTCCTTAAAAGCGCGAGTTTTCTATGACTATTATGGGAACATGACATGCAACCAGATAAACGAAGAAGATTTTCATGAAACAGAACTCCCGTTGAAACCTGGATTCTTTGAGGGCATCCTGTGGTTTGACATTGAAATATCAAAGCCAGAGAACTTTGATGACCAGAGATACATCCTCTATATAGAAGATGAAAGTGTGGATTTCGCGGAAGCCTTCATCCAGACCGACATGGGATGGAGACTACTGGGCCGCACAGGCACAGGAATCCCTAAGGAGCAGATGTCCCTTGTAACCTCGATTCCTTTGATTCCGCTTATGAAAAATCTCTTTTCCCATGGCAATACAACCCACGTCAGGTTAAGGATGACATCAAGCAAAGGAACACCGGTAAAGATAAGCCTCATCTCAAACACAAACCTTTACACTACTTCCAGCAGGGCTCTTTCCAGCTTTAGCTTCAATGGCGGTATCGGTATCGTTCTGTTTCTTGGGCTTCTCATAACCGGAATCTTTCTCAAGGATCCTGCATATATTTTTCTTGCATTCTCCTCGCTTCTTTACATCCTTAGGGCAATGCAGACAAGAGGAACCGGACCTATCCTCCTATGGAACTTCTTAAGCGAAACTCCTGTCGCAGGAAAGTTCGAATACATCATGTACAACATCGAAGTCCTTCTACTTGCCATAAGCTCCCACTACTTCATAAACACAAGAAATGAAAAAACGCTTCTTTCAAAAACATTCGTGATGATAATCGAACTTTTCATAATTGAATTCATCCTGATATTGATAATCGACTCGAAGCTGACAATGTTTTTGTCATACCTCATCATATCTATCGTACAGAAAGTGCTGCTGCTGTTCATCATCGCATCGAATATAAGAAACAAGGACACGGAAAGCATAATTATTTTCATACCATGGATGATCGTGTTCTCCTTTTCGGTGATATTCAGAATAATGCTGCTCCTTAGAAATTTTACACCTATTGATTTTCCTGAGTTCATCAAGCTCAACAATATGGTTACATCAACACCAGGTTTCATTCTTCTTGCAACACCACCTCTGTATTCCCTTGGTATGAGATTTAATAGAAGATTCCAGTTCATCCAGAAGGAATACCAGGAGCTTGAAACAAAGCTTATCAAAGATGACAAGACAAACACCCTGGTCCATTCAGTGACAATGCCAATAGCACAGCTTTCATCTTCCGTGCTGAATTCCGCCAGCATTCTTTCCAAGCTGAACTTTTCTGCCTCAAATGCGGAATACATAGAAATGATAAAAGGTGAATCAGCCAGGATAAACGACCTTCTCTGTTCCATAAGAATAATCGACGGAATCGAGAAACCGGAAAACTCACCGATCCTTCTGCTTGACTTCTTCAACAGCTGCATAGCAAACGTCAAAAGACAGACAATAAACAGCAATTGCACACCTTCATTCTCAAACGCAATCCCGGACGATGTCATAGTATCTGCGGATGTCAGAATACTGCAGCTTGTTTTCATAACGATTACAGAATCCATCCTTTCGCTTTCAAAAGCAGGAACCAAATTCACCGTCTATCTTGAGGAAGGAAAAGAAAAAGACGGAACCATACTCCTGACCATAGGAAATACTATAGACGATGAAAGTCTTGATACTCCGGCAAAGATACTTCAGAAACTAAATGAAAATACATATTTTGACTTCATTGTTGAACTGGCAAAGATCTACGACTTAATAGTAAGCATATATCCATTGGAAGAAAGCTGCAGGACCACATTGAGACTCAAACTTGACAAGATCGAAGACATCGGCATGACCATGGTGGTGGTGGACAAAACAACTTTTGAAATGTCAGACAATTCCTTCCGTCTTCTCAAGGACAAGCTTTCCACCACAAAGAGACAAAGAACAAGCGAAGACAGCAGTGTGGATTCCGCCGAGGAGACGAGCACACCTCAGATCGAAAAGAAGAAAAACACAGCAACTAACCTGAGCAGAATAAGTGCCATTGAAAAAGAAGAACAGTCTGTAGTAAAAGACATTTTCGAAAGATATGATTTTTCCACCAGAGAAAAGGAAATCGCTACCCTTATAATCGAAGGTAAAAGCGACAAGGAAATCGCATATCATCTGAACATCTCTCCACAGACCGTAGCGACACATAACAAGAAGATTTTCAAGAAAGCTGAAGTACACAGCAGAGTTGAGTTAATCAACAAAGTCAGATAAAATCTGAGCATAAATAAAACATAGGAAAAACATATGAGCGGAAATACATTCGGCGAAATTTTCAAGGTAACTACTTTTGGTGAAAGCCACGGCGCAGGACTAGGATGCATAATCGACGGCTGTCCTTCAGGAATTTCATTTGATGAAGAATTCCTTCAGCATGAAATGGACAGGAGAAAGCCAGGTGCCAAGAGCGCTGCCGTGACAAACAGAAAAGAAGCCGACAAGGCAGAAGTTCTCAGCGGAATCTTTGAAGGAAAAACAACCGGAACCTCTATCGCTGTGTTGATCCGCAATTCAAACCAGCACTCATCAGACTACAACAACATCAAGGATAAATTCCGTCCAGGACACGCAGATTATACTTTCTATGAGAAGTATGGCATCCGTGACTACAGAGGCGGCGGTCGTTCAAGCGGAAGAGAAACATGTGCACGTGTTGCCGCCGGTGCCTTCGCAAAGATGTTCCTTAAAACCATTGGAATTGAGGTTATCGCCTACACAAAGAAGGCAGCCGGAATAGAAGGAACAAAAGTTGACTTCGAAGAAATCGAAAAGAACCAGATTCGTGCAGCAGACAAAGATGCAGCAGTGCTCATGCAGAAGAAGATCGAAGAATACCATATGCAGGGTAATTCCTGTGGCGGTATTGTTGAATGCGTGATCAAAGGACTTCCTGCAGGCCTTGGCGAACCTGTATTCGATAAAATTGACGCAGCTCTTGCACACGCAATTGTCTCAATCGGCGCAGTGAAAGGAATCGAATTCGGTCTTGGATTTGATGTAGCAGACAGCAATGGTCTTGAGAACAACGACTTCATGAGAAAAGGACCTGTATTTGAGACAAACAACGCAGGCGGAATTCTTGGAGGAATGTCAAACGGCAACGACATAGTTTTCCGCGCTGCAGTAAAACCTGTTCCAAGCATCTATCAGAAGCAGGAGACCATCGACATCAATGGCAATGAATGCGACATGCTCATCGAAGGACGTCATGACGTATGCCTTTGTCCTAGAATCGTTCCTGTAATTGAAGCAATGGCCGCAATCACAGTCGCAGACATGCTTTTAAGAAACAGAAGCAGCAGAGCATAATGAAAAAGATAAACATAAAAATAATCGCAGCAGGAATCTTTCTTTCTTCTGCGATTTTCTTTTCCGCACTCGGATTTTCCGTATCCCGACTCACATCTCCTAAGAATACAAGGATCATCACTGATACGGAAACACGTGAACTTCTGGAATTGCTTGATGGTCTATATCCTGAAAGAACACAGAACGTTACACAGCTTCCATACAAGACAATTCCAGCAGACCTGGACATATACGCAGGCAGCGCCATACTGATCGATCAGGAAACAGGAAACATACTGTATGAAAAAAACGCAGACATGGAAATTCCGCCTGCATCAATGACAAAGCTGGTTGAGATGTATGTTGTCTATGAGGCTGTACGAAATGGAGAAACATCACTTGATGATGTTGTAAATCTTCCGCCACAAAGCTGGTCAGTAAATCTTCCGTCAGACGCCTCAAGGATGTTTCTAGGTGAAGGCCAAAAAGTCACGTTGCGTGAACTGCTCCTAGGACTTGCCATCGCCAGTGGCAACGACGCCAGCATTGCAGTCGCAAACCATGTATGTGGCGACATGGACTCATTCGTCCAAAGGATGAATGATCTTGTAAAGAAACTTGGAATGACAAAAACACACTTTGTCGAATCCAGCGGCTACAGTGAAAAGAACATTACAACAGCAAGAGAATTCGCAGGCTTCTGCAGAATATATCTCAGAGACTTTCCAGAATCTCTTTCGAATTATCATGCAAAGGAGAAACTTGTTTACCCAGAAAAAAAGAATCTTCCTCCAGCACAAAGAAACAATCCGGAAATAAAAAGCATTACCCAGTACAACACGAACAAGCTTCTTGGTGTACTTGAAGGATGTGACGGTCTTAAAACAGGATACATAGATGAAAGCGGATACAACATTGCTGTCACAGTAAGAAGAGGCAACCGCCGTTTTGTTTCAATCACAATGAAAGGTCCTGGAACAGGAAGCATCCAGGGAAACAAATACAGAGTCCTTGACGGAACTGCCCTCATGGAATTTGCATTCGCAAAGTTCGCCCCATACAAAGACAACGACAACAGGAGCTTTGTGGTTGGTTGCGCCGGAACAAAGGAAAAATCCATCCGTCTGATACCTGCCACCCAGACGAGTTTTTCCGTACCATTCATAACAGGAACATCACCTGAGGATGCCGCATCAAAAGTCATCGTAAAGGCGGAATTTCCACCATATCATTACGGAGAAATACAGTGTGGACAGGAAATGGGTCGGCTTACCTATTCTCTCGAAGGGAAAACACTTATGACCGTGCCACTTGTCGCAGACAGAAAAAATCCTGCCAGGGGATTTCCAGGCAGGATCTGGGGTAAGATAGTATATTCTTCAGCAAACTTATTTTAAGTTTCTGATTTCAGTGATTTCGTATCCATTATCAAGGATGGCAGCAATAAGAAGATCAAGTTTCTCATACAGATAATCACTTCTTGTTCCTGCCGTCTTTCCTACAGTCACAGGAATGACCATGCCGTCCCTAAGGTCATCCACGATGCAGTCAATAAGCTGTCCTGCAGATTTATATGGTTCACCCTTTTCCATAGAACGCTCGTAGGTTGTCCTATCATTGTAAAGGTTGTATGCGTAGATATACTGATAACCTGCAGCATTTCCGCCTTCAACAATTTCCTGTGTCTCATGGTAATTAGGAGCATGCCACATAAGGGACAGTTCTTTTTTTGTCACGCTGAAAAATTCATCTTCATTACGTGCAAGTCCTCTTGCAATGTAGTTGTTGTCGATGACATATTTATTCTCAACAAGGTCTGCCGTTGTATAGAAAAGAGAAGCGCAGTCGTTTCCAGAATTTGCTATGAGCATGGTTTTCTGAGGATAACGTCTTACAAATTCTCCATTCATGAAGAAGGTTCCTTTGATTCCGTATTCTGCAAGAGTATGGATTATGTGGCCAAGACCTTCGGAATTATCCATTGCATCAAAAGCAAATGCAACCCTGACAGGTTTACCATAATCCTTGAGGACTTCAGGTCTGACAGAATAGGTGACAGCATTTCCAGAAAGATATCTTACAAGAATGGAATTCTCATATTCATGATTTCTTGACTTGCCTTTGAAAACTCTGAAGCTGCCGTTCCTGTCGTTGGATTTCAACTCAGCTTCAAGTTTGCTTTCTTTCCATTGACTATTCTCAAAATCATATGCATATGCATTTTTACCGTCAGCAGACTTTGCGATTACAAGACCGGAATACCAGTTGCCCTTGACCACAGAAGACAATGTAACAAGATTGATTTCTCTTGTGACATAGTTGAAACCGGACACTGTATTTTTTCCGCCTATGAAGAGAGAAGTTTTTCCCGACCATGTGGCAGAAACAACCGTATCTTCAGAATAGGAAGAGATTTCAGAAAGACTAGGAATATCAAAAATCCTGAGGACACCATTGTCCGTATAGGCAAATTTCTTCATGTCAGGAGAGAGAACCGGCTGGATGGAATTCTTTGCCTGAAGCAAGAAATGCATGTCTTCTTCTATAGAATAAAGTGTACTTGTCCTCTGATTTGTTGTGTAGTCAAGGCTGTCAATCCAAAGGATAGGCTGCTTCTCACCGTTCCAGAAAACCCTGTGGCTGAGGGATGATCCGGAAATTTCAGTGAGAGTATAGATCATGTCGATTTTAACATAGCCAAACCTTTCATCCAAAGGAATCGAATAAAGTGAAAAAAGATTTCCCTTTGATACTACGGCAATCTTTGTTCCTTTTGCGCTGCACCAGAATCTGTCAGTGGCACTGTTGAAAGAACCAGGCAGGCGTCCTATGATTTCTCCGCTTCCGACAAGGGAAGAATAAAGTCCACGAGTATAAAGCTCATTCTGATCGACCTTATAGATGATGTCATCCTTTACATATATGACTTTCTTGTCCTGAGTCCACTGTACATTGTCGATGGAGCCTTCACCGATTTTTCTATAGCTTTCATTCACCTGGAGATTCTTGAATATTGCTTCAGGTGTGGCAAAGTAAACGCAGTTGTTGTTTTCATAAAGAACAATCTTTCCATCAGGAGACCATTTTACTCTGATCTCAGAATGGTCAAGGTCAACAGTTTCCACAAGTATCTTCTTAAGATTTGTTTTTGCGTTTACAAGAACAAGTTTTCCAGATGCGTTTTTTACAGGTTCAACATAGCAATACCATTTTCCATCAGAGCTGACAGAGGCTGGATATGTACGCGCATATTTTTTTCCTGTTGTATTTTTTTCAACGGAAGAAAGCTTTCCGCTGTCTGTAGCATAACGGAAGGATCCATCCTTGTTTCTGACCTGAAGAACCTTTCCTTCATTGAGCAGTTCCAGTCTTTCAGGGAAGCAGGTAAGCAGCTTTGGAACATCAACAGTCTTTGATTCTCCAAGCTTCACTGCATAGAGGCTTTTATAATCCGGAACACCAGGAAGTTTATGTTCCTCAGTGAAAAGAAGTTTGTCATCAGAGGCAAGGTCAATATCATCAAAAGTAACCTTCGCAAAAGCTGATGTTGCAGAAACCAGGATGACAGTACCCAGCAAAAACTTAAGAAGATCTCTGTTCTTCATTCTATATAACTCCCTATTTCAATACTGTAAGTGGATCCACAGGTTTCGAATTCTTATAAACGGAAAGATGGAGATGTGGACCTGTAGAATATCCAGTGTTTCCTACAAGACCGATCTTTGTTCCCTGACCTACTCTATCACCCTTCTTTGCAAGGGCCTTGCTCATGTGGGCATAGAGTGTCTGGTATCCATCAATATGTTCTATTACTACATAATTTCCATAAAGTGGAGAGAAAGATGACTTAAGGACCTTTCCGCTTCTGCAAGCATAGATTGGAGTACCTGTAGGGCAAGCCATATCAAGGCCTTTATGAGAAGAAGCAACACCAGTGATAGGATCATGTCTGAAACCAAATCTTGAAGTGATTCTATATCTGACTTTCAAAGGATTTGTGAATATTTCACCCATAGCCTTCTGAAGAGTTGTTGAATCAAGTTTCGCACCAGGAATAAAAAGATCGGTTCCTGCGACAAGAATTTCACTTGAAAGATCATTGATATCGATTATGTCAGTAGCTGTTATTCCGTATTTATTTGCGATGGAAGCAATGCTCTCGTTTTTTGCAACAGTATGAATAAGGCCATCTGTGGAAGGAACACGGATCTTCTGTCCTGAATAGACGGAACGAACGTTGCCGATTTTGTTTACAGCAATCAGTGTAGAAATGTTGGAAAGACCAAACTTCTGGCAGATACCGCTGATGGTGTCGCCTGGTCTAACTGTATAGTTCTGGAATGTAACAGCATCCTTGATGATCTTTGATGCCGAGACCCTTACGCTGTCCTCTGTAAAAATATTGCCTTCACTGTCATAGTAGCTTGTCTGTCCGAATGCAAATTCCGACATGGCTCCATCGAGAATCTCAGCCTCGTTGGAAACTTCAGGCACAAGGTTTACTTCACGGAAAAAACTTTCATGATATGAAATGAGTTTTGAGGCTCCATATGGAATGGCACAGAGAACCATCGCTGCTGGAATCGCAAGGAAAATCTTTGCACTCAGCTTGATGCTTCTGCAGATGATGAGAGTCTTGCCGCAGAAATTCTTCCATGCGGAATCCATTGAGAATGGCTTTGCTGAAAAAGAACGTTCAAAGCCAAAGTTAAAGACTGACTTGCTTACTGATACTGCCTTTGCTCTTGATTTCTTAACACGAGGTCTGCTTCTGGTCTCAAAACAATCGATTACTTCCATATTCTAAGTATCGACAAAAAAACAGTATGATATTAGATAATAATGACGATGTAATATATATGAGGAAAATCAAA
This sequence comes from Candidatus Treponema equi, assembly GCA_018064785.1. Taxonomy (GTDB): domain Bacteria; phylum Spirochaetota; class Spirochaetia; order Treponematales; family Treponemataceae; genus Treponema_D; species Treponema_D equi. The sequence goes on along the minus strand of JAGHUO010000167.1, from coordinate 8,441 downwards.
TTTCCCCCTTTTCTCAAGCCTCTTTTTCTTGGCATCTGTATAGGGATTTTCATTAAATTTTTTGTCTCAGATTTCCTTGTAGTCCGTGGCAGTTCCATGGAACCGGTGCTTCATGATGGAGAAACAATAATGGTCAACAAACTGGCCTATGGTCTTACAAAGCCATTCGGAAGCAGTCTCCTTCTTTCATGGAGCAAACCAAAGAAGGGAGAGATCATCGCATTTCTCTACAACAACCACCTTGTGGTAAAAAGGTGCGTGGCAGTAGAAAACACTCTACTAGAATATTCAACTGAATCGGGATATACTTTGAAAATCCAGGATAAGGAATATCCTCTGACAGAGTTGCAATACAATCTGTTGAAAGAAACTACTTTTGTTCCTTCAGGGACAGTTCTTGCGATCGGAGACAACTTTCAGCACTCCATAGATTCAAGGACCTATGGATTTGTTCCAGTGACAAATATATTGGGCAGGGTTAAGGCAGAATGATCACACATTTCAAGAAAAGTGGCTTGATTATCGTACTCTCAGGTCTAGGACTTGCAACCGTCTATGTTGTGGCCACCTTCACCCAGCTCGCCTTTGGACCTCAAAGAAAACTTATTCCGCCTGCACCTGTAGTTGAACGTGGTTCCATCGTTGACAGGAACGGAAAGCCATTGGCCGTCTCAACAAATTTCTACCACCTTGTTGTCACACCTAAACTCATCAAGGATCCAGAATTCTTTGCCAGAATGACAGCTCCAGTACTTGGATGCACGGAAGAAGAAATTCAGGAAAAAATAGAAAGCAGAAGAACCTCAAACTTTGTCTACATCAAGAAGAAGATCACACAGGAACAATACGACGAGCTTGTAAAAATAGTCTCAGAAAATGGATTCTCAAATTTCACAGGCTTCGATAGAATTCCAGGACGCATATATCCTGAAAACAATCTCGCCAGCCAGCTTATTGGATACATGGGCGATGACGGAGTTGGATTAAGCGGAATCGAATACTCACAGCAGAACGTTCTTTCTCCAGAGACTGAACTTACTTCATCCGGCGAGATACACGGCGACAATGTCTACCTTACAATCGACGCAGGGCTTCAGTACAAGCTTCAGAAAATCGCCGCAGACGCCATGACAACCACACAGGCAGAAAGCCTTATGCTTATCGCCGCAGACGCAAACAACGGAGAAATCCTTTCATACATCAGCCTTCCTTCAGCAAACCTGAACGAATATGGTTCCGCCACAACAGCAGAAAGAACAGACAGAGCTTCTGTCACAGCATATGAACCAGGAAGTGTCTTCAAGATTTTCTCAGTCGCATCATTCCTTGATTCAACATCAATAACTCCTGACGACAGTTTCCTTTGTGACGGAACATACCAGAGACGAACAAACCTTGGCGAGACAATCAAGATTACATGTCTTGAACACCATGGATGGCTCAACGCAAGAACAGCCCTCAAGTTTTCATGCAACGACGCATTGTCCCAGATGAGCGAAAAAATCAGCACGGATGAATTCCTGTCATACATTAAGCGATTTGGATTTGGTGAGCATACCGGTGTTGAACTTCCGTCAGAAACAAGAGGTTCAGTAAAAAACCAGTCGGACAAATACTGGTCCGCACGAAGTAAACCAACCATGTCCATTGGACAGGAAATAAGTGTAAGCGCAATTCAGATGGTTCAGGCCGCAACTGTTCTTGCAAACAAAGGCGTCCTCATAAAACCAACATTCATCCAGAGAATCACTGACATCGACGGAAACGTCAAATACCAGCATGAGGCAACATACGGCAACAGAGTGCTCCGTTCATCTACAGCAGATTATCTTTTGAGCTGCATGGAGACGACAGCACAGAGCGGAACAGGAACAAAGGCTTCTCTGCGTGATATTTCCATCGGTGTAAAGACAGGTACAGCCCAGATGGCAGATCCTGTCAACGGTGGATACAGCCGCACGGACTTCCTTTCAAACTGTATCGCCATTTTCCCGGTAAACAACCCTCAGGTCATACTATACATCGTCATCCAGAAAGCAAAGGGAGAAACCTATGCAGGACGTATCGTAGCTCCTGTAATTGCCGCAGCAGCAGATGAAATCATCGACCACCTTGGAATCAACCGTGAAGCCGCCGCAAGTCTTGAGCATTCCGGAAAATTCTCTTTGGGCGAAGTAAAGCCTCTGGTGATCTCAAAACTGGTACCAGATTTCAAGGGACATTCAAAGAGAGACCTTCTCACACTCCTGGACAGAAAGGATATCAACATCGTCATAGATGGAGAAGGATGGGTTGTAGACCAGAATCCAGAACCAGGAACACCAGTGACGGAGAACATGACAATTGAACTCTTCCTGGAATAAAAACCTGGAACTCTTTAGACAGAGATTCCCTGCTCTTGCACAGAACCTTGCGCCTCAAACAAATCCAGATATAATCACAGAGCCTGCAAAAAACGGCGACATGACTGCCAAATGCGGCAACCTCATGCTTCATTCAAAATACAATCCTGTCAGAGAAGCGGAATCGTTCATATCATCCTTCGACAAGAATAAACATGAGACCGTGATTTTTCTGGGCTTTGGTCTTGGCCATGGACCTGTAGCTTTTGCAAAATCCAACCCAGATGCGACAATGGTTCTCATAGAAAAAGATTCCTCACGTTTTTTTTCTGCCCTTGAAGCCATAGACTGGACACCTGTGTTCAAACACAAAAACCTTGTTCTTGTGCTTGAAGCAAACGAAGAGGAAACCTGTGCCGTCATAGCAGGCTTCAAAGCAGACGCAACCTGCCTTCTGAAATCAAAACCACAGACCGCATACAACGAAGCTTATTTTGATTCCGTAGAAAAGGCCTTCAGACAGAATTCCCAGAAAGACGAAATAAACACAAACACATTGGAAAAGTTCGCAAAACTTTGGCTCAACAACAGCTGCCGTAACCTGGACTGCATGAGTGTCTTTGACGGAATCGAAAAATACTCGGGCATCGGCAAAGGGATTCCTTTTGTGATCATAGCGGCAGGACCAAGTCTTTCCGGCATACTGGAACATCTTGCGGAAATAAAAAAAAGGGCTTTCATTGTCTGCGTGGACACTGCCCTCCATGCATGCCTCAAGCACAATGTGGAACCTGACTTCATAATACTCACTGATCCTCAATATTACTGCGCCATGCACCTTCAGTTTCTTGAATCTCCATCTTCCGTTCTCATCACGGAAATCGCGGCATATCCGTCGGTCCTTAGATTCAAATGCAAGGAAACAGTACTCTTCTCTTCACTCTTTCCTATCGGACAATTTTTTGAAGGCAAGACAAGACAGAAAGGAAAACTTGCAGCAGGCGGAAGCGTTACTACAAGCGCATGGGATTTTGCGCGTCTATGTGGAGCAGACAGAATTTTCATAGCCGGAATGGACCTTGGCTTTCCAGGTAAGGAAACACATATACGTGGATCTAGGTTCGAAGAAAAAGCCCACGCCACCAGCAACCGTCTTGAAACTACAGAAAAGGCAAACATTGCATCCCTTTTCAGCGCATCACCATCATGGGCAAAGGATTACAATGGAAACCCAATCCTTACAGACAAAAGAATGTCGCTTTTCTCATGGTGGTTCGAAAACCAGTGCACCGCTGCAAGAAAATCAGGAATATCCACATATAGCCTTACAGCCAGAAGTCAGGCAATCAAAGGCATTGATCTTTTCAAACTCGAGGATTTTCTTTTATTGCCGGAAATTCAGAAAGAGAAACAGATGTTTTTTTCTCAGGCAGAGACACGACGTATGCCATTGGATGAGAAAGAAAAATTCAAGACCGCGAAAGAACAATTCACCAGGAACCTGGACCATCTGGAAGTCGCCGCGAAAAAAGGAATCGATGCTGCTTCAAAAGCCATAAAAGACAGAACAAAATTACCACAGTCTCTCGCAAAGCTTGACGAAGCCGACAAATCAATAATGCATTCAGAAGCAAAGGATGCGGCATCTCTTGTATTTCCGACAAAGCGTCAGCTGGATGTCCTTGCAAAAGAAATTCCGCAGTCAACAGAACTGGAGAAAAATCTATACCCAATCCAATACTCAAAGCTTGTATACACTCAGCTTCTTGCATCGATAAAACTGTTCAAAAAATTCTTCTCAAGTTTATGACAAACCATTCCGATAATATAGGCATGCTGTGATGAGATGTTGCATGAGCGGTTCTTCTTCGCAAGAAAAGACATCCAGACGCTTATGCGACCAGGAAGAGTCATAGTACGCAACCTAGTTTGCTTTATAAAATCTCCATGAGGAAAGGTCAAAGAAGTTTTAGGCTTTGGCCTTTTCATTTTTTAAATCCCATAAATTAAAACTTTTGGTTATCATTTTCCGGAATTCTGTCGATAATGGATTAGGGAAAGTTCCATGGGAAAAATCTTATTAACTGATATCAAACCAGATACTCGCTATAGAAGTCCAGTAAGATTGGACAACATGTTTATCCTCACTGTACCTCCATGTCCAGTTACAAAGGGACAGCTTGAAAACTTAAGAAAGTGGGGATTCAAGGAACTTTCCGTCGAAGAAGACAGTCAGGCTTCTCCAGCTTCACAGACACTTTCAAGGCCAGCTGCATCGGCAGCATCTTTAGGAAAAACAGAGACAGTTGATATTTCAGAATTTGGAACAGACGATGACAGTTCTGCATCAAAAGCTAACATTCCGGAAAAATTCAAGACATCGGAATCTGTTGACCTTTCCGCATTCGATGATTCCGCACCAATTGTAAAACCGGAACCAACTGTAAAACAATCATTCAAAAGCACAACTACCCACGCACAGACTTCTTTGTCTGCATATCTTTCAAAGCATGATCCTCAGGCTGCAGAAGAAGCATTAAGATTCTCGGTTGCTTCAGGAAGCGAAGGTCCTATATCTGAGGAAGAAGATACAAAGTACATGGAATCGGCCCAGAAGACTTATGAAAAGTTCATGGACTACATCAACAAAATGTACACAAGATTTGCTACACACAAGGAAATCAACCAGCCAGAATTGAACGAAAAGGCCCTTGAGCTGTGCAACTTTGTCCGCGAAACAAAGAAATTCATTCTTCGCATATCACCAAGCTACGAAGCACGCAACAAGAACTTTCTTATCAGCCATAGCATGAGAACCGCTGTGCTTGCCATAGTAATCGGCATGCAGCTGAACATGCCATATGAAAAGCTTATCGAGCTTGCAGTCGCCGCGATACTCCATGAGATTGGACAGATCCGCCTGCCACCACAGCTTTACATGAGCGAAAGACCTCTTACTCCAGCTGAAAAGGCACAGATGGCGACACATACAGTAGTCGGCTACAACATCGTAAAGGAAGCAGGGTTCCCGCTTACAGTTCAGCTTGGTGTCCTTGACCACCATGAACGCGAGACAGGAACAGGTTATCCTAGACATCTTAACGGCGGCTCAATAAGCACCTACGCCAAGATTCTTGCTGTCGCATGTTCTTACGAAGCCATTACAGCTCCACGTCGCTTCAAGGAAGCAAGAACAACATACGAAGGCATGATCGAAATGCTCAAGAACTCCAACCACCTTTATGATGATACAGTAGTAAAGGCCTTGCTCTACAGCGTTTCACTCTACCCTATCGGAGCCTATGTATATCTTGCAAACGGAAAAGTGGCACAGGTAGTCGATGTTTCTCCATCAAGTCCTAAGAACCCTATGGTTAAAATTGTAGGCGGAATAAACAAAGACGGTTCCGCAAAGATACTGCAGACGGACGAAGCAAATCTTAGAATCATCCGCGTAATGACAGAACAGGAAACGGAAGACCTGAAAAAAGCCATGGGCGTAGAGTCAAAAAACTATTTCTAATGGAAATCTCTAATTGAAGAAGAGGCGGACTTTATTCACCTCTTCCTTGAACTCGTCATCTATGACCGGCGGATGATCATTGAAGTAAAGAATCTGCTGGAGCTCATCATCTGTATGAACACCCCAAACAGGAACAACATTCTCATACTGCTGGAAAAAACCGCAGGCAAGGGCTATGTCGTTTACGATTCCGCCATTGAGAGGCTGCATGGCTATGCAACCGGTGTCGGTCTTCTCACAGAGTTTTACCAGGTCAAGAACAGAATCAGGTGAAATCATGCTGAATGGAAACTGGACTGTCTCATAAAGACCACTGGCAGCTGCCTCATAGGCAATCTCATAATTCTCTGAAGCAAGACCTATATGACGGATAAGTCCCTTCCCTTTGAGAGTAAGAAGTTCATTGTAAAGGCCGTCGCTTCCGTCTTTCTTTGGAACCACAAGAGGGTTTTCAATCTGATAGAGATCGATGAAATCAGATTCCAATGCATCAAGGCTTTCATTAAGGTCACGTCTGATTTCTGCGGCGGACTGGCCGGAAGTTTTTGTCGCGAGGATGACATTATGTCTGATGCCGTGGAGTGCGGCACCAAGACGTTTCTCGCAGACAGGTTTTGAATGTGAGATGTCAAAGAAATTCATTCCACCGGAATAGGCATGATGCACAATGCCACATGCCTTTTCATCCGCCTCTTCTCCAAAAGCTTCGATCTCCTTGCAATCAAGGCTCATGGCCCCAAAAGAAGTCTTGCTGACAAGAAGATTGGATTTTCCAAGTGAAATGAATTCCATAAGTATAAATCCTGTTTAGTCGTTGCGTACTACAGGCTTGTAGTTCTTGATCTGGTTGAAGATGTAACCAGTAAGCTCATCAAGCTTAACACGTTCCTGTTCCATTGTGTCGCGGTTACGAACTGTAACAGTGTTGAAGTTTTCACTTGCGCTGTCGAGAGTGTCGTAGTCAACTGTAACACAGAATGGTGTACCAACTTCGTCCTGACGGCGGTAGCGCTTACCTACTGTTCCGCTCTGGTCGTAGTCTGTAACAAAGTCTTCCTTGAGTGCGTTCTGGATTTCCTTTGCCTTTTCTGCAAGTCCGTCCTTCTTCATCAATGGGAGAACAGCAACTGTGATTGGTGCAAGCTTTGGATGGAGGTGGAGAACTGTTCTGTAGTCTTCCTTTCCGTCTGTGCCTACATTCTGCTCTTCATATGCTTCACAGAGGAACATGAGGAAGTTGCGGTTAAGACCTGCAGATGTTTCAACTACATATGGAACATAGCGTTCGTTGCCATTGTCCTGGTCGATGTAGTGGAGATCCTTCTTTGAATACTGTTCGTGCTGTGAAAGGTCAAAGTCAGTGCGTGAGTGGATACCTTCGATTTCTTCGAATCCGATTGGGTACTTGTACTGGATGTCGTAAGCATCCTTTGCATAGTGTGCAAGCTTGTCGTGGTGATGCCAGTTGAGGTGTTCAGCTGGAATACCGTACTTGAGGTAGAATGCCCAGCGGTCCTTGCGCCATCTGTCGAATACTTCGTCTTCTGTGCCAGGTTTACAGAAATATTCCATTTCCATCTGTTCAAATTCACATGTACGGAAAATGAAGTTCTTGAAGATGATTTCGTTGCGGAATGACTTACCCACCTGAGCTACACCAAAAGGCACCTTCATGCGGTTAGACTGGATGATGCTCTTGAAGTCAGTGAAGATACCCTGACATGTTTCTGGACGGAGGTATACGATGTGAGTTGCATCAGCAACTGGTCCCTGGTATGTCTTGAACATGAGGTTGAATTCACGAACGTCTGTCCACTTGTGCTCGTTTCCACAAGTAGGGCACTTCATGTTTGCGTCGATGAAGTCATGCATTTCCTCATGTGTCCATGTATCGATTGGCTTTTCAGGTTCCTTGCCAGCCTTGTCAAAGTATTCTTCGATGATTGTATCAGCACGGAAGCGAGCCTTACATTCTGTACAGTCAACCATTGGATCTGAGAAGTGTCCAACGTGACCAGAAGCTTCCCAAGTTGTGTGATGCTGGAAAATTGCGGAATCAAGTCCAACAACATCATCATGAAGCTGTGTCATGTAATGCCACCATTCGTTCTGAATGTTACGCTTGAATTCTACACCAAGTGGACCGTAATCCCAGGCTCCTGCCATACCGCCATAAATCTCTGATGCCTGATATACAAATCCGCGGCGCTTACACAATGAGATGATCTTGTCCAAAGTGCATGAATGATCAACAGTTTTTTCTGCCATTTTTTTTACTCCTTTTCGCTATTGGCTTGTAGCGATAAAAAATTTTGCAGTATTATAGCAGATAATGGTAAATAATAAAAGCATGTGGAGAATAAAGCCCATTCAGTTAAATGGCGGGCCCCTCCTTACCCTTTCCGCCTGCGTCCCACCCAATTTCCATGGAGGCTTTATTTTCCACACTGTTCTTCCGGCATGGTAAAATTGCAATTTTTAGGCTTTTTCTATAAAATGTTCCCATGAATTTCAATAAGAAAAAAAGAAACTATCTTATACCGGCACTTTCCATTTTTTGTATACTATACATAATC
>JAGHUO010000025.1 GCA_018064785.1 Candidatus Treponema equi | reverse complement strand
ATTCATATTCAAGGGTGGTATCGAAGCCTGCAAGGAAACCATCGATCCATTGCTAGGGTTGCCACCTGAAAAGGAATTTGTGGAAGAAATAGAAAATGAAGTGCTCAAGTTCAAGCCAATCATAGGAATCCATGATCTTCTGGTCCATGACTACGGTCCAGGCCGTATGATGATTTCCCTGCATGCGGAAGTTCCTGGTGACCAGAACATCTTTGATCTTCATGAAGTCATCGACTGCGCGGAATTCTCTTTGTCAAAAAAGTTCAACTGCAGTGTCGTCATGCACATGGATCCTATTGATACAAACAACAAAAGACTTGAGTTTCTTAAAAATCTGGCGGCCGAAGAAGCATGCAAGCTGGATGAACGTTTTACGATCCATGATGTAAGAATGGTTCCTGGTGAAAAGCACACGAACCTAATATTCGACATCGTACGTCCTCATGACTGCTGTCTTTGTGAAACCGAAATACGCGAGAAGCTCTTTACTGCCATAAACAACCGGGCCAATGACATTTTCTGTGTCATTACGGTGGATACGCCGTTTGTCTAGGCATTGGAAAATTCCGGTCTTTTAGCATTTTATTAAATTGCTTTCTGGCGGAATGTCTTTTACAATTTCAGCATGGATAATTTTATTTACGATACACCTACAAGGGTTTATTTCGGAAAGAAAGAAGAAGAGAATGTCGGCAGATACGTCGCCGGCTTTGGTGCAAAAAAAGTACTTGTCCATTATGGAAGTGGTTCCGCAAAGAAAAGCGGTCTTCTTGATAAGGTGACTAAGGCTCTCGATGCGGAAAACATCGCCTGGGTTGAGCTGGGTGGAGTAAAGGCAAATCCTGAACTTCCTCTTGTACGCCAGGGCATTGAGCTTTGCAAAAAGGAAGGCGTTGATTTTATACTGGCTGTCGGCGGAGGTTCCGTGTTGGATTCTTCCAAGGCCATTGCCAACGGTGCAGCAAATCCAGACGTTGATGTATGGGACTTTAATCTTGGAAAGGCCCAGCCAAAGGCAACTTTGAAAAAAGGATGCGTTCTTACTCTTTCTGCGGCAGGCAGCGAAATGTCCAACTCCTGTGTCATAACAAATCCAGCAGACGGAGACAAGCGAGGTTACGGAAGTCCATGCAACAGAATGAATTTCGCCATTGAAAATCCAGAGCTTACCTATTCAGTGAACGCCTATCAGACAGCATGCGGAATAGTGGACATCGCAATGCATACAATCGAGCGTTATTTCTGTCCTGGAACAGATACCCAGCTTACAGATTCAATTGCTGAAGCCGTCATCAAGAATGTTAACAAGTCCGGCGTGGAATGCATCCGTAATCCTGAAAACTACGAGGCACGTGCCAACATGATGTGGGCATCATCCCTTGCACACAACGGACTTACCCAATGCGGAAGGATGGTCCAGCTTACGGTCCATCAGTTTGAACATGAGGTGAGCGGAATGTATCCGGAAGTTGCACACGGTGCAGGACTTGCAGCTTTGTGGTGTAGTTGGGCCCGCTATGTCTACAAGGATTCCTTGGATCGCTTTTTACAGTATGCAAAGAATGTCTGGAATGTGGATATTGATTTTGAGCACAAGGAAGAGACCGTCCTTAAGGCTATAGGCATGCAGGAAGATTTCTACAGGTCCATCGGAATGCCGACAAGCCTTCGTGAGCTTGGAGTCAAGGAAGAGGATCTGGAGCCGTTGGCCTTGAAGTGCAGCCGAGGCAAGACAAGAACTCTTGCTGGTTATAGACCGTTGGCATATGAGGACATGCTTGAAATCTACAGGATGGCATGGTGATTGAAACCCCCCTGAGAAGTCTCAGGGGGGTTTCGTTTTAGTATCCCAGTTCTTGGCCTACAAGGATGACGTTGATACGTCCAACCGGAACGCTGGTTCTTGTGGTGACGATGTTTGCGCAGAGGCTGTCGTTCACGCAGTCGACACAGCGGCCGTTCTTTGAACATGGGGTGTCCAGGTTCAATCGTACTGCGTTTGGTGGAGTTGCTTCTGCCCTTACGCGGCGGATGGCATCATCTACATTTGCAGCGATCTTGTTCATGCCGGCAAGGACAATCACCTGTTTTGGTCCGTATATGAGGTAGCAGACTCTGTTGCCGCGTTTGTCTATGTTCACGAGTTCACCGTTCAAGGTGATTGCGTTTGAGCTCATGAGGAATGTGTCGGCATTGATGTTCTTTACATTTGCTTCCTCTACTGAAAGTTCCTCGCGCTTTATGAGGTTGTGGCCTGCCTTGGCTATGTCGTCCTTGAGCCCACATTCATCGATGGTCATGGATCCGCCGTAACCAACGGACTTGCCTTTTTCTCCGATAAGTTCCAGGACCTTTTTCTTTGCCTCGGAAATATCATCAAAGTAGAAGGCGTTCATGCCGCGTGCCTTCATGCGGGTGATTATGGATTCCGCCTGTATCTTGTAGAATGTCTTTTTATGTGGATTCATTTTTTCCTCCGTAAGTGTGTGTTTCAATCAGTATATCATGGATAGCAATTTTAGGAATTTAAAAATATAATCAAATCATGAAAAACTTACTTATTTACAATGCACGTCTTGTTGATGCAAACATGGACAGGAAAAATTCAGCTGTTTTCATAAAGAATGGAAAAATTTCAGATTTCCCGGCAAAGCAGACCGTAAAGGAAATGCTTGGCGATGATTCAATCGAGAAAATCGATGCCAAGGGTGCAGTTGTAATGCCTGCCTTCATAGACACCCATGCACACTTCCGTGATCCAGGACTCACCCAGAAAGAGGACATAATCACAGGCAGCATGGCGGCGGCAAAGGGCGGCTATGGAACCTGTGTGCTCATGCCAAATACAAGTCCAGTATGCTCAAGCCAGAAAATGGCCCAGGAAAATATTGCAAAGGCAAAGGAAGCCGGATACTGCAATGTAATCCAGTCGGTTTCAATCACAAAGGATTTTGACGGAAAGACAATAAGCCACCTGGACAGTCTTGATCCAAAGGTTGTTCCCCTTATCACTGAAGACGGAAAGGAAGTGATGGACAGCGCCCTCATGCTTGAGGCCATGAAGAAGGCCGCCGCAAAAAAAATCATCGTCAGCTGCCATTGTGAGGATCCACATCTTGCAGCCGCAGCCAGACCCTTGAGAATGGAAGCACTTAAGATAAAGGAAAAGGATCCTAAAAAGGCCGCAGCCTTGCTCAACCAGGCCGACGAGATCCTTGCATGTGCGGAAGACAGTGCCACAGACAGAAACCTTCGTCTTGCAAAGACTGCCGGCTGCCACATCCACCTTTGCCACGTAAGCACAGAACACTGCGTAAAATCGGCGGAGGCAGCTGCCAATGATGGTGTGAACGTGACATATGAAATCACACCACATCACATCTGGTTTGAAAGTGGAAAGGCTCCTGTTGTCTTCAACATTGTGAATCCACCACTTAGAAAGAAGTCTGACCGTCTTGCCCTCATAGAGGCACTTAAAAAAGAAAAGGCACTCTGCATCGGAACCGATCATGCACCTCATACAGCAGAAGACAAGAAAAACGGAGCTCCAGGATTCAGTGGAATAGAAACAGCATTTGCTGTGTGCAACACCGTTCTCTGCCAGGAAAACAAGATGCCTCTCAGGCAGCTTTCAAAACTCATGAGCGCAAATCCTGCGGGTCTTCTTGGATTGAAGAACAAGGGACTTCTTGAGAAAGGTTATGTCGCCGACATTGCCATCGTGGACGTGGAAAAAACATGGACTGTTCGTGGCGCCGACTTTGCAAGCAAGGGAAAATTCACTCCCCTTGAAGGAAAGAAACTTTGCGGAAAGGTGATGGCTACAATCCTTGGTGGCAAGGTTGTATATCAGGAGGAAAAGTAATGGACTACAGCAATATCTTTGTGATTCTGTTTCTTGCCGGTACGGCATTTGATTTTCTTCTAAACCAGTTCCTGGAATTCATAGACTGGTCTTTCCGCAAGAAAAACGGCAAGGTGGTTCCGGCTGAACTGAAAGGACATGTGGATGAGGAAAAACTTTCACAGGTCTGTGCATACGAGGATGCAAAGTATTTCTTCTGGATTCCACGCAACGTGGTGAGCCTTGTTGTCAATGTTGTACTTGTTCTTAGCGGATTCTATGTATTCGTCTTTGATTCAGTATGGGCATGGACCGGCAACGTCTATTTGACGATTCTTCTCTTTGCCTTCCTTTCCGGCATACCGTCATCGATAATCGGAATTCCTTTCAGCCTTTACCGTGAATTCAAGATCGAAAAGAAATTCGGTTTTTCAAACATGACATTGAAGATGTTCATCATGGACAGCATAAAGGAAACCCTGGTGTCACTTGTCATCGCGGTTCCGCTTATCCTTGCGGCTGTTTCATTCATCGGTCATTTTGAAAAATGGTGGTGGCTTTTCTTTGGACTAGTCTATCTTGCCATATCCCTTGGTCTAAGCTATGTCTATCCAATCTGGATCGCACCGATCTTCAATAAATTCGTTCCCCTTGAGGAAGGCGAGCTCAAGACAAAGATCGAAGCTCTTTTTGCCAAGACAGGTTTCAAGACAAGCGGAATCTTCAGCATGGACGCTTCGAAGAGAAGCAACCATAGCAACGCATATTTCACCGGTCTTGGAAAAAACAAGCGCATCGTTCTCTACGATACCCTGGTAAAACAGCTGGACACGGAAGAAGTTGTGGCGGTTCTTGCCCATGAGCTTGGACACTGCAAGCACCATCACATTACAAAACGTATGTGCTTCATGATTCCTATGATTTTTGCGGTCCTCTTTGCGGTAAGTGTCCTAATAAAAAATGACATGCTTTACACAGGCTTTGGCTTCAATCCTGAAAATGGATTCGCCGCACTCAAGTTTGTGGGCATATTCCTTCTTGGACTTTCCTTTGGTGGCTTTGACAGTCTTGTGTCCCTCATCTCCAACGCATCAAGCCGCCGCGATGAGTTCCAGGCTGACAGATATTCAAAGGACATGTGCGGAACTGGAAAGCCTCTTTCGACTGCCCTCATCAAGCTCAACAAGGAAAATCTTTCAGAGATTGTTCCGCCTAAGATTTATTCGGTCTTCAACTACAACCACCCGCCGCTCCTTGAAAGAATCAGGGCTGTTGATGGTTTGAAGGACTGAACTTAACTGAACATCAGCTTCTGCGCGAAACGAACACCACCGACATAAGGAACAGCAGGAGTACATAGACAACGAAAGACACGGTGATTGCCATGGTTCCAAAAAGTCCAACGAAAACATAGTTTGCAATGTTGAACATGTACTTGAAGGCGCTATAAAGGAACACTGTGAGGGTTCCAAAAGCCGGAATGAGAAGGAGCCATCTGAACCTGAACATTTCCTTTGGATTGTCGATTCTGTAGTTCCATCCAAGACAGGCGCTGATGAGAAGCATGATGAAAATCGTCAACGGATATGTTATGCGCTGTACAAGGTTTTCCGAAAAGACTTCCTTTGAGAATCCGTATTCAACTGCATCAGGAAGGAAACGGTAAAGGTCGATGATGGACATGTTTTCCGCTCCGCTTGATGCCTGGTTGATCATGTGGAAATCGCTGTAAGGCATAGGAAGAACCATTGTTGTTGAACGTGAAATGTTTCCTGAATATGCCATGACCTCGTCCTTTTCCTTTTCAGAAGAAAGGTCCCTCATCTTGAGTTCTGAAGCGATATCCTTCGAAAGTCCAGTTCTTCTGAAATTGTATTCAGGACGTGAGATTATTCCTTCCGTCGTGCGGTCGACTGACTGGAGTGTGATCACAGGAACGCTTTTCCATTTCTTGTTGATGCCAAGAAGTTCAAAATTCTTTTCTCCGAATTCCGAAACAGGCTGTGCTGTAACCTTTGCATAAGGCACCTTGAAGGAATATCTGAAATCTCCGTTTGCGTCATAGTGGATGACATTAAGGTTTTCAAGATAGCGTACAAGGCCACCATCGCGCTTGATGTCCATGGTCTTTGAGATGGAGAATACGTTGCGAGTTCCATTTGGATAGTCAAGGCTAAAGTAGATGTTCTCGCTGTCTGAAAGTTCCTTCATGCTTTTTGTTTCATCCATGAAGAAGAACTTGTTCTCCACGTCTTCTCTTGCAAGATCAAAGAATCTTACTACGTCAGGATCCTTGCTGTGCTCCACGGAAGAATTTGCAAGTGTAAGGAAAGTATAATATGCCTTAAGGCTGTCACCCATTATGAAAGCCTTGTATCCTTCACGCTTTGTGCTGTAGTAGTCACGTTCTTCGGAATTGTCGAACTCAACAGGCAGATTGAGCTGCTTCCAGGCGTAGTTGGCGGCTTCGGCTGCTGCGCTCAGGTTTGTGTTTGTTCCGTCGCAAGCATCGACAGCAAGCTGTGCCCAATAATGGGAATCAAACCACTGCTTGTTTTCTGCTGCCTTGCGTGATCTGTCAAGCAACTCAAGGATTGTGTATCCTGCGTGCTGGTCATGGATAGGTTTCACAATGCGGTTCTCGACGATTTTTTTGTGGATTTTCTTGTCGTGCTCAAGGTCTACCTGGTCCTGTACGATCTTGAGCATGTCCATGGCATCCTGGCTTGTAGGTGCGATCTCAACAGCTCTTTTTGCGAACTGAAGGGCGATTACCGCATGTCCCTGTCCAAGAAGGGCACTTGTTGTCTCAAGGGTTTCCTGGAGTTCCGCCGGAGCCTGCTTGATCTTCTCCAGTTTTTTTCTCATGGCAGGAACAAATACTTCTTCGTTGAGCGAAAGAATCAGCACCAGTCCTATTGAAATGAAGAAAACGTTTCTGAAACGGTCGAACATTGCCTGTGAAAAACGTTTGTTGCTTATGCTGTCAGTTTTTTTCCATGTGACTGCGCAGGCAACGGCAAATCCACTGAGGAATACAGCAGGCAGCAGAAGCAAAAATCCAAGGACGGTAAAAGTCATCCTATAGGCACCTTCCATTCCCTTGATGAGAGCCGGGATGTCAAAGAAGATGTGCACTATTCCCATTATCAGCAGGAAGACCAGAACTACATATAAAGCAAGAATAAGTATTGTCTTTTTCATCAGAAATCATCTCCATAGCCTGCGACGACACGCTGTTCTTCATTGTTCTTTGCGTATGCCAGAAGTCCAAGAAGGATTGAAACGACTGAAAGAACAACGTTGATTATGAAGAGAAGGAAATTCGACTGGTCAGGTGCGAAGGTGAAAATGGAATTGATCCTCTCCGTCACAAGGTAAAGTCTTCCAAAGGAAAGTATGTCTACGTTTATGTAAATAACAATGAGTGAAAGGGTGAGGATGAGGATTACATTGACGAATCTCCACCTTGAGAAATTCTTCAGGAACATGAGAGAGCAGAGGAGCAAAGCCATGGATGAAAAAATAAGCCAGCTGATGAATCCTGTCGAAACCTCAAGAGTTACGATTCCAAGGTAGTTTGCTATATAGCGGATGCATATCTGCGTGACCTGAGGAATCTCGATTGAAGTCTGGATAAGGGAGTCAGTGAAGATGGCTGCGGAGTTTGGCAGTTCAATGTCCTTGAATGTATATACGTTCTCTGTGCTTGCGTTCTTGTCTATGCATATTCCGCTTGCTACATGTTCTTCATCGACGGAAGAATAATAGAAGACATATCTGTCTGTCACATTTCTGAAGTAGCCTTTGGAAAGAGGTTCCCTATGGATGATGTAAGATGATTTAGAGGCTTTCTGGATTCCGGAACGTATGATGAAAGGCTGGACAAAGATCCAGATGGCTATGTATATGACTGAAAATACAACAACCGGAATGAAACCGATCCTTTTGTTTCTGATGCAGTAGAAGGCAATGAAGGCCGGGCATACTACGAAGATGAAAGGCAGGCAGAGGAACAGGCCCTGGGTAAAGAAAGCAAGATTGAATGCGGCAAAACCTTGGCCGGCAACCAATGTTGAACACATATTGTAGATCATGTAGAGGACAGCCCCGGTAACGCTTCCGGTTAAAAGTGTAACAAGGAAAGCTGTGAACATTTTAATAGTAGAGAATACGATAGACTTCATCATTTCAAGGATAACACATAATTTCTGAATAGTTAATAGAAAAACCATTATGGCGTGCCATAGAGTTTTGTGGTATATTAGGAGCATGTCTAAAACTATTCTTATTGCAGGAAAAAACATGCCGGAGGCTTCAGGTCTCGCCGACGGAATCGCATTTTCAGGTAGAAATATCATCGTCACAGGCAATGTGGCGGATTCTGAGGAAACCAGAAGACTTACTATAGCCGAACGCAAGGCAAACCAGGCTGCCTATGAGGAAGAAAAGGCACAGGAGGCAAAAAGCGGAATGTGCACCATCGAGTGGAACAAATCGTCTCCTTTGTCTGCCAGGTCATTGGTTTTGCAGACGGCGACAATATTTGGCCGCATGGATGAGGCAGTCCTTTATTTTGACGAGGAACTCTATGCCTCAAAGGCGGAAAAGATGGACAGCGAAGAGATCGTCCGTGGCTGCGATGAGATGGTGGCAGGCTATCAGTACCTTGCCCTGGAAGTCCTCAATGCTTTCCAGAGACGTGAGACTGCAGACGGAAAAGGCAAGCTGGTGTTCCTTTTGAAGGAAACTCCTGACAGAATAGATGTCCTTAGAAATCCTGCCGTAAAGAACGGTCTGAGTCCAATCGCTTCTCCTCTAGTCGCATCCGGAGCTGCTTCTTTTGCCGCTTTTGCTGAAAACATGGCCGCGGTCTGCAGCGACAGTATCTTTGTCGACGTAGTGCTCGTAAGGGGAGACGGAACAATGGAAGGCTTCAGGCGCGATGATGAGACCGGACGATGGCTTGGAAACTACCTTGAGCAGATGACATCGACGGATAATGCTGAAAGAAAGGAAGTGCAGTGGATCAGACCTGGAGAAAAGCCAAAGGCTGCTCCACAGAAGAAATTCGGTTTCTTTAGAAAATAGACAGTATAAGGAATCATCATATGGAATGTAGTTTTGTCACTGAAAGCATAGTCAAGCTTCTCCTTGCCGTTTTATGCGGTTTTTTGCTTGGCCTTGAAAGGAAAACCCACAATCATGCAGTCGGCTTGAAGACCCTTGTCCTTATCTGTGTCTCTTCCGCATTGCTTTCACTCCTTTCATCTTTCATGGCGACAAATGAGGTTTTTGCCCCTATCGGCAGAGGAGACCCTACAAGAATCGCATCCGGTGTAATCAGCGGTATCGGTTTCCTTGGTGGTGGTGCCATCATGAAGACCGGCCTGAACATACGCGGACTTACTTCCGCAGCCGTGATCTGGACTTCCGCATCCATGGGA
The DNA here is from genome assembly GCA_018064785.1 of Candidatus Treponema equi. Classification (GTDB taxonomy): domain Bacteria; phylum Spirochaetota; class Spirochaetia; order Treponematales; family Treponemataceae; genus Treponema_D; species Treponema_D equi. Next base: position 10,738 of record JAGHUO010000025.1, on the reverse strand, counting down.
CTTGCCATAGGTGCCGGACTATACATTCAGGTTGGAGTATCCCTTTTCCTTGTTCTTGTTCTCCTTGTCGGCCTTGAAAGAATCGAAGCAAAATGGTTCCCGGCTGCAAAAAGCAAGACAGTACACCTCTGCTATGAAGGTGATGACCTTGACCTGAAAAAAATCAGACAGACCATAGAAAACCATGGTCTCATCATCAGCGACATGAACATGAGCCGCGTGATTGTATCTAAGCAGACTTTCCTTCATTACACGGTAAAATCTCCAGCCGGAACTATCTATACGCCGCTTATCGAAAACCTCAAGGAACTGGGAACCCTCTGCGAATTCTCAATAACAGACTGAGTTTTGTGCCGTCGCTGGGGCCCGCCAAGGGAGCACAGCGCCTTGTTATGATGAAGCGGGAGGTTATCCATTGCCCTTCATTCCGTCGCTGGGACCCGCCATTTTATGCATTGAGCCATTTATCATAAGCAAAACAGCGTGAATTAAAGATGCCTTTAAGCCGACATGAATAAGAAATAAAAAAGAAAGCTGGTGGGACGCAGGAATGAAGGGGAAGGAGGGGCCCGCCAAGGGAGCATAGCGCCTTGTTATGATGAAGCGGGAGGTTATCCATTGCCATTCATTCCGTTGCTGGGGCCCGCCATTACTACCAGACTTTTATTCCCCTGTTTATTGAGAACATCTTCAATTCAATATATAATAGTCTCTTATGATAAATGCCGAGAACCCGCTTATAGTTCAGTCAGACAGGACTTTGCTTCTTGATGTCCATGCACCAAGGGCAGAAGAATGCCGCAACGCATTGATTCCCTTTGCTGAACTCATACGTTCGCCGGAACACCTGCACACATATCAGATTTCTCCTCTTTCACTGTGGAACGCAGCCAGTGCAGGCTTCACGGGAAACCAGGCATTGGAAACACTCAGGGAATTTTCTCGCTATGATATTCCTCAGGCTGTTGGTGTATGGATCTCAGAAACGGCGGAAAAATTCGGCAAGCTCCGTCTGGTGGAAGCTCCAAAAGAAAAGAACGAGAACGGCCAGGAAGAAGAATATCTTTACCTTGTATCTACATCTCCATTTGTATTCAAGCAGATCGAGGCAAATCCATATGCACGCAAGCAGCTGGTGCCATGTGAATATGTGGCGCCTTCAAATCCTTCCGTGGAACTTACAGAAGACGAGAAAAGGTTCTGCTTTAGACTTCTTCTTGTGGACCGCGGAACAGTAAAGCAGAACCTCCTGAAACTTGGCTGGCCAGTTAAGGATGATGTTCCCCTTGTGGATGGAGAGCCTCTTGAGATCAACCTCCGTGAAACAACCAGCGGCGGAAAGCCTTTTGAGATCCGTGGCTACCAGAAGGAAGGTGCACAGGCTCTGGTCGGCGACAAGGGACCTGGAACAGGCTTCGGAACCATCGTGCTTCCTTGCGGGGCAGGCAAGACAATAGTCGGCATGACCATAATGTCCATGCTAAAGACAAATACACTCATAGTCACGACAAACATCACCGCGGTCCATCAGTGGATCGACGAGCTTCTGGACAAGACTGACCTTACCAAAGATCAGGTTGCGGAATACACAGGCGAATCAAAGACCATAAAACCTGTCACTGTTGCCACTTACCAGATCCTTACATGGCGTCCTGAAAAAACAGGGCCATATCCTCATTTTGATCTTTTCCGCAAAAACAACTGGGGACTTGTAATATATGATGAAGTCCACATGCTTCCGGCTCCGGTATTCCGTGTGGCTGCTGAAGTTCAGGCTGTACGTCGTGTTGGACTTACGGCGACCCTTGTGCGTGAAGACGGATGCGAAGGAAATGTATTCTCACTTGTCGGTCCAAAACGCTACGATGTACCATGGAAGGAACTGGAAAAAGCAAAGTGGATTGCGACTGCAGAATGTGTTGAGGTTCGCTTTGGTCTTCCTATGGACCGTGAGCTTGAATACGCCGTCGCAGCAACCCGTGAAAAGCACCGCATAGCAAGCGAAAACCCTCTGAAGGTCCAGGTTGTGAAGGAGCTGGTTGAAAAATATCCTGAAGACAAGATACTCGTCATCGGACAGTTCCTTACCCAGCTTGATGAACTTGCAAAAGAACTGGGAGCACCCATAATCACCGGAAAAACAAAGAACGCCGAGCGCGACAAGATATATGCGGACTTCCGTGCAGGCAACATCCATGTCCTTGTTGTAAGCAAGGTTGCCAATTTTGCCATAGATCTTCCGGACGCAAGCATTGCAATTCAGGTAAGCGGAACTTTCGGCAGCCGTCAGGAAGAAGCCCAGCGCCTTGGAAGAATCCTGCGACCAAAAGAAAGAACCTCAAGATTCTTCACTTTGATCACAAAGAATTCCGTGGAAGAAGATTTTGGCACAAACCGACAGAAATTCCTTGCGGAACAGGGATACAGCTACAGGATCATCCGTTATAACGACAGCAGCAGTTTTGATGAACTGGATGAGCCAATGATGATTGAAGGATGCGGCCTGTGAAACTAGATCCAAAGGTAGAACGCATTCTTGAATGGCGCGAAAGTTTTTCTTCTCTTCCCGACGATTATTTCTTTGACATAATCCATATGTATCTTGGAGAAATCAAGACTCCATACAACAAGCCAAAACTCATAGAAGAACTCAGCACGATTCTGCGTAAAAAAGAAAACCGCGAGACACTCATCGGCTATCTTGATGAAACGGACGTGAAGGTTCTCACTGCGGTGAGGTTCATTCCGGATGTGGACATAGAGAAGCTTGAGAAATTCTTTGTTCCTGCAATGGGGCAGGGAGACCTCTATGAAGAAATCGCAAGCCTTGAAGAACGCCTCATAATATACACCCGTGAAAACAAGACCACAGGCAAGAAGACCATCGCCATCAATCCTCATCTTGAAGAGGAGCTGGAAAGCGTCCTTGATCTTGGAAACCTTATTGCGGAAGAAGATGTAAGCAAGGAAGATCTTTCAGCCGGAACTGCCGGATGCGTCCTTAGCCCGCAGATTATCGCCGTGTTCATTTCCTACATCCTTGCCCATCCAGACTTCAGCAAGACAAACGGTGATTTCAAGAAAAAGGCCGACAACGAGCTCAAGGAAATCTGTGGCATCGAGTCTACGGAAATTTTCAAAAGACTTTTCATAGGCATGAGGAACCTTGTGCTTATCCGTGAGATGGAAAACGACAAGGGATGGGAACTTGACTGGAACCGCCTTGAAGCCTTTGCTTCGCTTCCTTTTGCAAGCCAGGCCGTGTATCTCTGTGTGGCAGGAGCCGGAAAATTTTCCCGTCGAGTCCTCGTGTCAAATGCGGGATTCTTTGCAAGTACACTTGAGTTTGCCCATGGAAAATATTTCACAAGGGAAAAACTTTTTGCTGTCGCATTCCTCATAAAGGAAAAATCCGGAGAAGAAGATTTCAGCGGAAGACGCTTTTCAAGGATCCTTGCCGGCAGCGAAAATGAACCTCAGGAATATATTGGTTCAACCATGATCGAGGCGATGATAGACAGCGCGGTTGCCTTTGGCCTCATGTCGTCGGTGGGAACAAACAGCAGCGGCAGTGAACTTATCTATACCAGCGATTTTGCTTTCCGCCAGCCCCAGAGCGGCGAGGGAAAAGTACTCAGTGTAGATACTGGCTTTACCGTCACGATAATGCCGGGCCTCAATACAGCACAATTCCTGTCACTAGTGAAATTCCTTGATGCGGTACGTTGTGATGTCGCCGCCACCTTTGAGATTACAAGGCAGTCCATAATGCGTGGATTTGATCTTGGGCATACAAGGGAATCCATTGAATCGGTTCTCATGGAACATACAACATTTGCAATTCCTCAGAACCTGAAGGTGTCACTTGAGGAATGGGCACTGACATATGGTTCCGCCTCTCTTTACAGAGGTTATGTACTTAAGCTTTCGGAAGACAACGCGTACCGTGCGGAAAACAATCCGTTGTTCAACAAGCATATCCTTGAGGTTCTTGCACCCGGAGTCTACCTCCTTGATTTTACAAATGATATGGAAGCCCAGGTCGCCATCCAGAAGACAGGTATAGATTTCACCGGAAGGATAAAGTCTGCCCGCATCCAGGAAGAAGCGAGTGGATGGCCTGTTGCAAGAGGCAGTTCCATCAGTCTTTCTACAGGCGGAACAAAAAGATACAGCGTTGATCCAAAGAGACGTGTAGCGCAGATCGAGGATTATAAAAACATCCTTGAGGAAATGGAGACCACAAGGGACCAGAAGGACGGTTTGCTTGACAGAATCAGCCGAAGGATTATCATTGAGCCGCAGCAGTTGAGACCAGAAAGTGTCCGCTTTGAGCTTATGGAAGCCTTTGGAATGAATTTCACCGGCAAGGTCCATGTCCTTGAAAGCGCTATCCAGAAAAACAGCCTTGTGGAAATCGAGCTTACAGGAAGCACGGATGTGTTCCTTGGCATGCCAAAGGGACTTGTGAAGAATACAGAAATTCCGGTTGTATTCATGACTGTGGAAGACAAGGAAACAAAAGAGACTTCCGATGTGGAAGTAGAAATAGCGAAAATCTCGCGGGTAAAGAGAATCAGGAATTCACTTTCATTGCGAAAAAGATAGATGCAGGAGATTAAAAAATGGAAAGACCAAAGGTTTGTTTAACCCTTACAGGTACTACGCTTCAGGAGAACCTGGACATACTTAACAAGTACAGGGATAACGTTGAGGTGGCAGAGCTTCGTGTTGATTACCTCAATACGGATGAAAGGCTCTATGTACGCCGTTTCCCGTCAATGGCAGGAATTCCTTGCATCCTTACGATCCGCAGACAGATTGACGGCGGAAAATTTGTGGAAGGGGAAGCTGCACGTACGGTGCTTTTTGCACGTGCACTTTCATTTGCCGATGAAGACCGATCCCAGAATTTTGCCTACGTTGATTTTGAGGAAGACTTCCATATTCCTAGTCTTGAAGATGCTACTCTTGCATTTGACACAAAGATCATCAGAAGTTTTCATGACATGCACAATCCAGTACATGACATAATCAACCGTCTTAAGAAAATGACCACAAGCGGTCTTGAAATTCCAAAAATTGCTTTTATGCCACACTCTCTTGATGATGTCACAAATCTCTTCAAGGAAGCAGAAAGACTGCGTGATAACAATCATATTCTTCTTGCCATGGGACCAATGGGAATTCCTTCCAGAATCCTTGGTTCAAAACTGAAGAACTTCCTTACATATACGTCTGCACCTGAATCCATCGGAAACACTGCAAATCTTGCTCATCTTGACGTTGTAAAGCTCAGTGAGATGTACAGGATAAAGGATATCAATGAGAACACAAAAATCTTTGGAATTACGGGTTGGCCTCTTTCCGGTACTTCGAGTCCGGAACTTCATAACGCAGGCTTCAAACGCCATGAGATGAATTCCGTATACATTCCTTTCCCGGCTGAGGATTTTGACCAGGCCATGCATTTTGCGGATACTGTTGGCATCCAGGGATTTTCGGTTACGGTTCCGCACAAGGAAGCTGTTCTTGAAAAAGCTAACTTCATTTCTCCAGAGGTTCTGGACATAGGGGCAAGCAACACCATGGTGCTCAATGAGGACAAGTGGTCATGCTACAACACTGATGCAGAAGGCTTTGCAAGGTCTCTTCTTGAGTTTACGGAACTAAAGAATCTCAAGCACAAGAAAGTTGCAATCATCGGTGCCGGTGGAGCTGCAAAGGCCATAGCCTACGCCGTATACAAGGCGGGAGCAAAGGCCTGTGTCTTCAACCGTACACTTGGAAAAGCAAAGGCTCTTGCGGAAAAATACGACTTTGAATATGGTCCTCTCTCGCCGGAGGCAAGCAAGCAGCTCAGAAAATATTCCGACATCATCGTGCAGACAACATCCAAGGGAATGCACTGCTATGAAAGTTCAAATGCAGAAAACGATCCTTTGTTCTTCTATGAATTTACAGGAAAGGAAATCGTCTTTGACATTGTCTACATGCCGGAAGTGACACCGGTCATGGCTCGTGCCAAGGCTGCGGGATGTCATGTATGCAACGGTTTCTACATGCTTCGTTATCAGGGTTATAAACAGTTTGAATTATATACAGGAGAAGAATACTGATGGGTATCTCTAAAGATGAACAGAAAGTCCTGGCTGCTACAACTGCAGTGGACACATTGATCGCTGAAGGAAAAATCTTCAGCGGAATGAAGATCGGTCTTGGAACAGGCTCTACTGCAATGCCTGCCGTAAAGCGTCTTTCTGAACGTATCGCAGATGGAACTTTGAAGGACATCAAGGCAGTCGTTACAAGCTTCCAGACACAGCTTGCCTGTGAGGAATACGGAATTCCGGTCTACACACTCAACGACAAGGCAATCGAAGGTCATCTTGATCTTGCCATCGACGGCGCAGATGAAATCGACCAGAAGAACAACCTTATCAAGGGTGGTGGAGCCGCTCATCTCCGTGAAAAGATTGTTGAATACAACGCAGGATTCCTTGCCATCGTTGCCGACGGTTCAAAAGATGTAGAGACACTTGGAACAAAGTTTCCGCTGCCAGTCGAGATCATCGGCGATGCCCGTGTTCCTGTAATCAAGGTTCTTGAAAAACTTGGTGCATCATGCACAGTCCGCGAAGGCGTAAAAAAAGCAGGACCTGTAATCACAGACAACGGAAACATGATTGTTGACTGCGTCTGGAAGTCTCCAGTAGATCCTGCCGAAATGGAAGATAAGATCGATGCAATCACAGGCGTTGTTGAATGTGGTTTCTTCACAAAGAACAAGCCTGTTGCATTCATCGCAAAGGAAGACGGTTCAGTTATCCGCCGCTAGGCAGCAACTAGACCGTTGAAGGCAATACATTCTTTAGATCCAGGGTTCCGTCTTCGGAAAGCTGGGTCATGTATTCCTTTCCTTCATAGATCACAATAAGGTTTTTCACGAAAACGGTGCCATGTTCCGTATGGAGCGTGGCACTTTCAAATTTGCCATCTTTCCATTCAATGTCGCCTATGATGTTTCCCATGAGCTGCACGTTCTTAAGGCTTCCGTTTTTCCAGTCGGCAGGAACCGATTCAAGGAGAGTCAGTTCAACGGCGCCGTTGTTCATCCTGCATTTAAGTATTGAATCCTTTGCCTGACACAGCCATCCGTCAAAGTCCTTTGTGTCGATTGCATCACAGGTGCTTTCTGTTCCCTCTGGGACGTTGAGCTTTTCTGCGGAATCTGAAATGGCAAAGGCAAGCTCGTTTGTCGACTTGTCAAGACATTTCATGGCATGCAAGGTAATTGTAAACAGTTCCTTTATGGCTTTTGAATCCGCCTCGCTGTTCTTTGCGACATAATATGTTCCGTTGGTGCTCTTTTCCCATCCTTTTGTGAAGGCAGGTGAAAGAACCAGATGCTTTTTTTCATCAACGGAAACAAGCTGGTTCAGGAAGAAGATGCTGGAATATTTAAGGAACCTGAAATACTTTCTGAGGGTTTTCTTGTCCAGGCTGTACTCGTAGTATTCCATGAGAGCACGTGCGATGGCCAGTGCGCCTAGAGGAGAGTAGCTTGAGGCAAGATCAGTTCCGCATGGAGCCGTGTCTCCCCAGATATCCGTTGCGTTGTGGGCGACAAAACCTTCGACGCCATACATTTTTTCCGCCGTTGCCTTTCCGTGCTTGAAAAGTCTTTTTGTGAATTTAAAGAGAGGCTCGTTGAACTTTGCAAGACCGGTCATTCCGGATGCATATCTGTATGGAGATTTTTCAGCAAGGCGGAACCTGTCACCGGCCTTTTCTGCCCAGAGTCCACCAGTAATCTTTGGCAATGTTGCCTGTGGATGAAGATCACAGATAAGCTTGTACTTGGCATAGCTCCAGTCGACATTTTCTTTTCCGTCGATGAAAAGCTGTGCCTGGGAATTCAATGAGCTGTAATCGGCGATATGGTCTGCCTTGAGGTTTTCGTAGCTGGTTCCGCTTGCAAAGCAGATTCTCTTGAGGGCAAGGTCGGCGCATTTTATCGCAGCTGAAAGAGGCTTCTTGTGCACGTCTCCCTGCTTTGACCTGTAGTGGCTACGTCTGTATCCTGTTTCTACATCGATGTAGAGCGTCACATAATCTGATTTTTCAACGACTATGTATTCACCGCGGACGGAAACAGTTCCGCCTGAAGAAACCGCTGTCATCATGGTGCAGCTTGGAGTTCCGTTTATGTCCAGTACGGAGATGGTGTCATTGGTAAGCCTGTATTTCTTTGCACATCCTGGCTTTTCGATGGAAGCACGAAGATAGATGCTTTTTGGAACACGGGATGAAATGTGGTATACGATTACATTTCCGCTGCCGCTTGCAAAACATTCCCTTGTGTATGTGATGGAACTTGTGGTCGAGCTTCTTGAGAAATCTTTTTCTCCCGAGACTGATCCTTCAACGGAAAATTCAGAAGAGACAATGCCTGTCTCAAAATCTATTTCTCTTTTGTATGAGTCGTATCCTGCAAAGCAGTTTCTGTTTCCGCCTTCTTTTTCTCTGAGCATGCTGTGCTCTGCGTCATAGAAATCCAGATGGATCTCTGCTCCAGGAATGTAGCAGGTCTGGTCGGCTGGTGTTCCGCTAAGGCATTCAAGAGCCTGCTCCTGTGCCTCGCCAAAACGTTCCTGGCCGGCAAGGGTACGGATTTTCTTTATGCCCTCACGGCTCTGTGGATTGTTTCTGTCATAGAAGGCTCCCGACCAGAGGGATTCTTCGTTGAGTTTCAGTATTTCATGGCCTGGATTGCCGTAGATCTTTGCTCCGATTCTTCCGTTGGCAACAGGGAAAGCATCGTCAAAATCCACTGCAGGCGATTTTTTTGTAAGTTTGTTCATGCAGATATTTTACCACAGTTTGTGGCTGCTGTCATTGTCAGCTGTTTTTAAGCACATCCACAAGATGGCTTCCGGCTCCAAGAAGTTCCGGGCGTTCGGCGTTGCACATCTGGTATTCCACAAAACGGTCAAAACTTTCCTGGCTCATGGCGTTGAGTTCACGGCGCATATAGTCGCTAGGTCCGTCAGGGGAGAACACTTTCAGGCGTTCAAGTCCTGCAAGTCTGTTGAGCCTTTCCACATCCTCAAGCCTTACATATTCATAGAGCTCTTCTTCGCTTGGCTGCACATGGAATTTTTCGTCGATGTGTCCTGTGGCAAAAAGTTCATTTATTCGCTCTTGGCGGAAGCAGTAGGTCACTACGCTGTAGTCGTTCATGACATAGGCCGCAAGGATTATTCCGCCTGGCTTAGTGATTCTTTTTACTTCGTTGAAAGCCTTGAGACGTTCAGCGTCACCGTGAAGATGGTAGAGGGGTCCAAAGAAAATGGTAAGGTCAAAGGTATTGTCAGGCAGAAAGGAAAGGTCGCGGGCATCTCCTGGCCAGCATTTTACTTTTGCGTGCTTGCTTTCAAGAATGTCCAGGTTGTGCTTTACAAGCTCTACTGCGGTGACATCCCAGCCTTCGTTTGCAAGGGCGACACTGTATCGTCCTGTTCCGGCTCCTATGTCCGCAATCTTAAAGCCGTCCTTGCTTTCAGGAAGATAGTCGTGGATGTATTTCATGGACACAAGGTATTCAACCATTCCGTGTCGTGTTGTGAGGCGGTGGTCTTCCTTGTGTTTGTTGTAATATTTTTCAATCGGTGTCATGCAGGTAGTATATCACATTTGGAAAATTCTATGGTAGAATATGGTCGGTCGGAGTGCAGTTGTGGTTCCGCCTTTAAAATGAAAAATCCCGGGCTGTTTATTTCAGACCGGGATCATTTTTTACAGGTGAGTTATCTCACGTGCCTTTTCTTCAATTTTCTTTGCCAATGCTGCGGCATCGTTCTGGTTTTCGCTGATGATCCTTACGAAAACGGAACCTGCGACAACTGCCTCGACACTTGAGGCAAGGGCACCGGACTGTTCACCGTTGGAGATACCGAATCCACCGTAGACTTTGCTGCCGCCGTCGCTTACCTTATTAAGGAAGCTGATTGTTGCTTCGTCGATTGTCGTGTTTGTTCCTGTGATTCCGGCACGCAATGCGGCATAGATGTACTTGAATCCTGCATGGGCAAGTTTTGAAAGACGTTCGTCGCTCATGCTTGGAGCAGCAACCGGAATGTTTTCCATTCCGTATTTCTTGCAGGCCGCAGTAAGCCCTTCATCATGATCAAAAGGAAGATCCGGAATTATCATTCCCTTTACGCCTGCTTCCGATGCGCGTTTGCAGAAAGCTTCCACGCCAGGAGTGTAGATGAGGCTTCCGTAGCTCATGAGATAGATCGGAGTCTCAGGAAATTCTTTATGAAGCTTTTCGATGAATGCAAGTCCGTCTGCAGTGCGGTATTTTCTATCAAGTACTTTTGTACAGGCATCCTGGATTGCAGGACCGTCAGCGCTTGGATCAGAGAATGGAAGCTGGATCTCAAGAATGTCCGCTCCTCCCTTTATGAGGGCACGGGCTGCTGTAAGCGACAGTTCGTCGGTAGGGTAGCCTGCGACTAGATGTGACATCAATTTTATCTTGTTCATATTATTTTTCCCCCATGATTTTTGAAGAGTGGATTTCACTGTCGCTTTCAAGACGTTCAACTTCTGCCTTGAGGAAGTCTATCCATTCCTGCTTGCGGAATACAGGGCTTGTGATGAAGAGGTCCTTGTCTCCGCGACCGCTCATGTTGATTATGACAGCCTTGTCTTTTGGAAGTTCCTTTGCGAT
>JAGHUO010000076.1 GCA_018064785.1 Candidatus Treponema equi | reverse complement strand
ATGGCAAAGGAATGGGACATGACATTGATAGCCATCGAAGACCTCATTGAATACCGCAAGCAGACGGAACAGATCTTTGAATGTGTAGCCAAGGCAAAGCTTCCAACTAAATATGGCGATTTCATCATGTACGGTTATCAGGACAAGGTGACGGGACAGCATCATGAGGCTCTTGTCATGGGCGACATTTCAAAAGAAGAAAGTGTTCTTTGCCGCGTTCATTCCGAATGTCTTACAGGAGATGCTTTTGGATCATTGAAGTGTGACTGCGGCCAGCAGTTTGACTATGCAATGAAAAAAATCGCGGATAACGGCAGCGGAATCCTTGTGTATCTTACACAGGAAGGTCGTGGTATCGGAATCCTCAACAAGATAAAGGCTTATGCTTTGCAGGAGCAGGGTATGGATACAGTTGATGCAAATCTTGCCCTTGGCCTTCCAGAGGATGCCCGTGACTATACCTGCGCGGTTCAGATTCTCAAGGATCTTGGTGCTACAAAACTTAGGCTTATGACAAACAATCCAAAGAAGGTGGATGCCCTTGGATTTGAAGGAACTGGAATCGAAGTTGTGGAACGTGTTCCAATCGTGATCCAGAGCCAGAAGTTTGATGAATTTTATCTGAATACAAAAAAAGTCCGCATGGGACATTTACTATAGAATAGGAGTTTTACTATGAAGGTATTGGAAGGAAAAATGGTTGCCGGAAAGGGCAGCATGAAAGTTGGCATTGTTGCATCACGTTTCAATGAATTTATCGTTTCAAAGCTTATCGGCGGTGCCCGTGATGGTCTTTTGCGCCATGATGTTTCGGAAGATGACATTGACCTTGCATGGGTTCCAGGTGCTTTCGAAATTCCTGTAGTCGCAAAGAAAATGGCAGAAAGCAAGAAATACGACGCTGTCATCTGTCTTGGTGCCGTAATCCGTGGATCAACAAGCCACTATGATTATGTATGTGCAGAAGTTTCAAAGGGCGTGGCACAGGTTTCAATGTCTGCTGGTATTCCTGTAATGTTCGGTATCCTTACAACAGATACAATTGAACAGGCAATCGAAAGAGCCGGAACAAAGGCAGGCAACAAAGGCTATGAATGCGCCCTTGGTGCCATCGAGATGGTAAATCTCCTTAAGGAAATCTAATAGATATTTCTGTAGAAAAAAAGAAAGCCCTCGGATTCACCGGGGGCTTAGCTTTTATGGATCAGATTGTTCCGTTATACCTTGAACTTTCTGATTTCGGCAGAAACGTGGTTGATACAGTCGTTGTTTTCCTGACCAACGTTGTTTACTGTCTTCATTGTATTGTCAAGGTTTTCAATACCTTCTGTGATTTCAGACATAGAAGAATTGATCTGTGTTGCAATAGAAGACAGTCTTTCCATCTGTTCAAGAATCTGCTTGCTTCCATTTTCCATGACATTGAAGCTGTCTTTTACATCACCTGTAATCGAATTGATTCTTCTGATTGCATCAAGAACCTGATTGCTTCCTTCTTTCTGTTCATCCATGGCAGCCTTGATGACTGCTTCCTGGGTGTTGACGGTCTGTGTAGATTCAAAGATTCTGTTGAACTGGTCTTTGACCTGATCGGAATCATTTGCCATTTCCTTGATAAGTTCATTGAAATGTTCAAGAGAGTCGCTGATCTTGCTTCCCTGGCGGTTTGAATCTTCCGCAAGCTTACGGATTTCACTTGCAACAACAGCAAAGCCTTTTCCTGCTTCTCCTGCATGGGCTGCTTCGATTGCGGCATTCATGGCAAGGAGGTTTGTCTGGCTTGCGATGTTCTGGATGACCTTACTTGCTTCAAGAAGTCCCTGGGATTCTTCTGAAACACGCTGTGAAAGCTCAACAGTTTTTGCGATGATTTCCTGACCGACTTCCGCTGTGTTTGTAAGGAGGGCAACGTTCTGCTGGTTCTTGTCAAGGATAGAAGTAACAGAAGCAATGTTTGCTACCATTTCTTCTACTGCGCTTGAAGACTGTGCTACGCTGTCTGCCTGGGCATTGAGGTTTTCATCAAGATGTCTGATGTTGTCGGCGATCTTGATAAGGGTGTCATGTGCTGTATCAACTGCGGAACTCTGGTTTGAAACTTCAGATTCAATCCTTGAGATGCTTTCTGAAATATCGGAAAGTTCCTGTGATGATATTTTTGTAGAATCGGAAAGATCTTCTCCGACAGAAGTCATTTTTGCGGACTCATTGATGATAGACTTGAGGGAATCTCCGATCTTCTGGATTGTAAGATTGAAATATTCTGCCAAAAGTCCAAGCTCGTTGTTTGCTGTCTGAGGAACACGAACTGTAAGGTCACCGTCACCTTCCGAAATGTTCTTAAGGATTGTGATAAGCTTGTTGAGCGGATGTGTTACTGTAAGAGCCAGTCCGAAAGCAACGGCGATTGAAATTACAAGACCGATTACAATCGAAATGACAAGTATGTTGAGAACGGCATAGGTACTGGCATTGATTGAGCTTACAGGAATAAGCATCGCAAAGTCCATTGGACAGTACTCGTTTGATGAACAGATGATTCTGACATCGGTTTTTTCTCCGTCGATGATCTCTGTGCTTTTTCCGTAGTCACCTGGAAGATAGCTTTCAAGTGCCTTGATTCCAAGTTCCGCACATGACTTCAATGTAACTTCTGTGCTGAATGGATCCAGGATTACGTTTGCCTGGGAGTCAAGAAGAATCATCTTGATGTCACCCATGCTTGATGAGTCACCAAGAAGAATTGTATAGGCAAATGGATCTACTTCGATTACGGCAACACCTTCAACTTCACCTTCATCATTGAAAACCGCACAGCTTGCCGAAAAGACAACCTGACCTGTGTGGTTTTCATAAAGTGCAGAAAAATAAGGTGTTCCTTCGTTGTTGATACATGTATCGTACCAGTCGGACTCATAGATAGTGTCGAAATCAAAATTTGATTCAGGGTAGGCGATGACAGTTCCGTCCTGGTGGACAATTGCTGCGCCCGTTATGAATTCATTTGATTCCGTGAACATCTCCTCCGAAAGAAGAATGTTTTCTTCAGAACTTGTGTTGATGTCTGCAAGTTTTATGACCTGACCGTTTATACCTTCAAGAAAAGCTGAGATCGTGGAGTCGGTAAGTCTCATTACAGAAGACAGTTTGTCCGTAAAACTCTTGTCATTAAGAGGCTTGATTTTGAGAAAGATTGTTAAGCCAAGAAGAATAAGAAGAAGGGTTGTTTCTACTGTAATTCCAAGGATTATTTTAGAAGCAATTGTTCCTCTTTTTGTTTTTTTTAGAATTTTCCCCATATCATTTCTCCAAAAAATAGTTTTCCCGTTCCTAGACTATCAAAGGACCTGTATTCTATTTTAACACGAAAAGCCGAATAAATCGAATTTTCAGATTTTATCCGGCTTTATTTTTTTTTAGGCTAGAAGTTGTACTTTATGCCCAGCTGTGCAAAGCTGTTTGTATCCCAGCCGTAGAATTCGCTGTCTTCATCCTTGCACCACATGTAAAGTCCGCTTGCAGTGATTGTCATGTTTCCTGCCACGCGGGCTGAAAGGGAAGGCATGAGGATGAAGTCCTGACGTTCGATTCCGTAGATTGCCTTGATGTCAAGCTTTACGTTCTCGTAGTTCCATGTGTCTGTGATGTCTACGATGATCTTGTTGTTTGAATAACAGTCGTTTGCATCAAAATCAACATCGAGGGCTTTCTTTGCGCTGTCATTGATCTTGTCACCCTTGAGTATGTACTTACCCTGTGTCTGGATGTTCAAGTTCATGTTGTGAATTGGAAGATCGCGGTCAAATCCAACAACCCAGTTAATAGAATTGTTATGAATTAATGGATCATCACCAGCAATGTCTTCTGTCATGTAGTAAGCTGCTTCAAAGCGGCTGTTGAGCGAAAGAAGCCACCATGGAGTAATGAAGGCACCTTCAAGACCGAATACCTGAAGCTGATCGTAGCTTAAGAGTTTTCCGTCTGTAATTTTTGCGGTATCTCCGGCAAATGTAAGAAGAAGCTCTTTATTAACGCTAGGCTGCTTGTTGTGTCCGTAGTAGTAGCTTAAACCAAGGTCCATTGAACCAACAGTAAATGTTGTACGGATACCTGCCTGTCCGTATTTAAGATGATTTGTATCTGGATAAAGAGAATCTGCATTGAATCCAGATGCTTCGTTAAGTGCAAGAAGATAAGCTGTTTCTGCTTCTGCTACACTTGATTCAAGTCCTGACATTACA
>JAGHUO010000080.1 GCA_018064785.1 Candidatus Treponema equi | reverse complement strand
CCGATGAAAATTCTTCCGCCCAAGAAAGTTCCCGTTGTAAGTACTACGGAACGGCAGGTAACGATTCTTCCGCGTTCTGTGACTACGCCGATTACCTTCTGTCGCATTCCGCTTTTTGCAGCCTCTGTTGCATATTCGTAATTAAGGTTGCTTCTCTTTTCACCTGGAATTGTATTGAGTTCTGCGGTGCTGTCGGAATTTTCAGGAAGCGGTGTATCAGAGGCAACGGTCAAAACATCAACGACAGTATCCATAAGGGTACAAAGGTTTTCTGTTGTCTCAAGGGTCTTGCGTGCAAGCTGGGAATACAGAAGTTTGTCTGCCTGGCTTCTTGGTGCCTGAACTGCAGGACCACGGCTTTTATTCAGCATGCGGAACTGAATCATGGATTTGTCGATGAGTTTTCCCATCTCTCCGCCGAGGGCATCAATTTCACGGACGATGTTTCCCTTTGCAATTCCACCGATACTAGGATTGCAGGACATTCTTCCCACTGAATCTATTGTCTGAGTAATGAGTACAGTTTTCAATCCCATGCGAGCGCAGGCAAGGCTAGCCTCAATACCTGCATGACCGCCACCGCATACGGCAACATCAAATGAATCATAAAAAGCCATGGGCGAAATTATACCGAGAATAAAGGAAAAAAACAATTTTTGACTTCCTTAATTATCACAAGGATTTCCTATAACAAACTGTCTTTTACACGGCAGGCCTTAATTTGCTATAATCGTGCCATGGCAAATCCATTCAACAAATTCACTTCAAGACTCAACGACACTTTTGATTCTGGCACATGCTGGATTCCTTTTTTCATAAGCCTTATGTCCATGGGATTGGGCTACGGACTTTACAAGGGAGTGATCGACAACTATCTTGCAGAAGTCGTAGGCATGGGAGAATTCCATCGTGGCGTTGCTGAATTTTTCCGCGAGCTCCCAGGTTTTCTTCTGGTTTTCATTCTTGCACTTCTCTACCGCTTCTCTGCTGAAGGCGTTTTCAAGATCGGCGGACTTATAATGCTTGTGGGAATGCTTCTTCACATGGGACTTCCTGCAGACAGAATTCTTGTTACAACTGCCATCTGCATCTATTCCCTTGGCGAGCACATGCAGCTTGGAATGAGGAATACCCTTTCACTTGAGTACTCAAAGGAAGGTCGCGGTGGTCGTGCCCTTGGTTTTCAGAATTCAATCTATCAAGGCGGAACTCTTGCAGGCTTCTTCATCGTAATGATTGCCTTCAGTTTCATCGGCGGCGAAAAATCATTCCGCCTGTTCTTTGCAATAAGCGCACTCATCATGGGCATCGGTACAGTCCTTGCTTTCCGCATGACAGGGCAGAGCAAGACAGACAAGGCAAAGAGCCGCTTCTATTTCAGGAGGAAGTATACAAAGTTCTATTTCCTTGAAGTTTTCTACGGTGCACGCAAACAGATCTTCTTTACTTTTGGACCATATGTTCTGATTCTTTTTTACAAGGCAAGCACAAGCACCATCTGCCTTTTGTTTGCAGTAAGCGCCATCTGCTGTTCCCTTGCAAGCCCTCTCGTAGGGAAAATCATCGACCGTCTTGGATATAAGATCGTAATGGTTTCAGATACATTGATTCTTGTGATTGTATGTTTCTTCTACGGCTTCGCACACAGGATTTTTCCACAGAACATTGCCTTCATCATCTGTTGTGCAAACTACATTCTGGATTCAGTGATTTCCCTTGC
>JAGHUO010000158.1 GCA_018064785.1 Candidatus Treponema equi | reverse complement strand
CTCAAGGCTATGGATTTTTTTATTACTTCGTTCTCCGTTTTCAGGTATTCTATTTCAGATCTTAAACGAATCAATTCTTCTCGTTCTTCTTCTGTGAGTGGTTTTGTGTTTTTAGGAGTTTTCTTCATTGTTGGATTTTTCCTTGGACGCCCCACTGGAATATTTATTAACCCATCATAACCGTTTGCCTTATATTTTTTAACCCATTGATAAAGTTGACCAGAATCAATTCCTGCATTACATGCAGTTTCTTGGATTGAAAATCCGGCTAAAACTTTTGAGACTAATTCAAAACGTTCTTCTGGGGTCCATTGTTTTCTGTGATGCTTATGATTTAAAGCTAATAATCCCTGATGTTCTTCGATTCTTTTCCACCGACGAATCATTTTATGAAAATCATGCGGATTTTTTATTCCTTCCGGTGTTTCTGGCCAGATTCCTTGCCTGTACATTTGGATACATTTTAATTTGTATTCTAATGTGTATCGCATAAAAATACCCCTCTTACTTTTGTCCAGTAAAAGGGGTACATATCAGATGGTCTGGGGCTTTTTCTATGTAATTGGGATTGTCAGGCAACCCTTCGACAGGCTCAGGGATCACATGGCAATACATTGCATGCCACTAATGTGAAGCCCGTAGTACAGAACAAATCTGCTGGTACATTCCACCTGATCCTGAAAGGGGTGCCGTTAATTACAGAATATCTACATGCTCACCGGCAAGTGCTTTGTTCATGCTGCGTACAGCGCAGAATTTTCCGCACATTGAACAGGTGTCGTCGTGTTCCGGGGCACGGCTGTCACGGATTGCCTTAGCTGTTTCAGGATCCAGTGCGCATTCCCACTGGGCTTCCCAGTCAAGTTTTCGTCTTGCATCTGCCATTTTGTTGTCTATGTCCATGGCACCTCTTACACCCTTTGCGATGTCGGCTGCGTGGGCGGCGATTTTGCTTGCAATGATTCCCTGCTTTACGTCATCAACGTTTGGAAGGGCAAGGTGTTCTGCAGGAGTTACATAGCAGAGGAATGCGGCTCCGTTCTGTGCGGCGATTGCTCCACCTATGGCGGATGTGAT
Source organism: Candidatus Treponema equi (assembly GCA_018064785.1). GTDB lineage: Bacteria > Spirochaetota > Spirochaetia > Treponematales > Treponemataceae > Treponema_D > Treponema_D equi. Next base: position 26,205 of record JAGHUO010000158.1, on the reverse strand, counting down.
GTGGTCGTAGCCTGGTGCGATGTCTGTTACCAGAGGGCCAAGTACATAGAATGGTGCACCCATGCAGATTGTCTGCTGGATCTTCATGTTGGCTGCAATCTGGTCCATCGGCATGTGTCCTGGACCTTCGACCATTACCTGTACATCCTTTGCCCATGCACGCTTTGTAAGTTCTCCAAGGCGGACAAGCTCTTCTATCTGGCATACATCGGATGCGTCTGCAAGACAACCTGGGCGGCATGCATCTCCCAAGGAAATCGTAACGTCATGTTCACGGCAGATGTCGAGGATTTCATCATAATACTCATAGAATGGATTTTCGTTTCCTGTCATGGACATCCATGCGAATACAAGTGAACCACCTCGGCTAACGATGTTCATCTTGCGCTTGTGCTTTTTAATCTGGTCGATTGTGTGTCTTGTGATTCCGCAGTGAAGGGTAACAAAGTCAACGCCGTCTTCTGCGTGAAGGCGGACTACATCAATGAAGTCCTTTGCAGTCAATGTTGCAAGGTCACGCTTGTAGTGGATGACGCTGTCGTATACTGGAACTGTTCCGATCATCGCCTTGCATTCGCTTGTAAGTTTTCTACGGAATGGAATTGTGTCACCATGGCTTGAAAGGTCCATTATTGCTTCTGCGCCCATCTCCACCGCTGCGTTTACCTTTGCCATCTCCACATCGTAGTCTTTGCAGTCACGGCTTATTCCAAGGTTCACGTTGATTTTTGTCCTGAGCATGGAACCGACTCCCTCTGGATCAAGGCAGGTATGGTGCTTGTTTGCACAGATGGCAACCTTTCCGCTTGCAACAAGAGGCATGAGTTCCTCTATGCTCATCTTTTCTTTCTGTGCGACGATCTTTATCTGTTCCGTAACGATTCCGCGTTTTGCGGCGTCCATCTGAGTTGTATACTGTTCCATTTTTATTCTCCCTGTTTATTTTCTGTTGTTTGAAAAAATATAGTTGTGCATCATTGGCCCTGAACCGTGTCCTAAGTCCAGTTTTGCTTTAAGACATTCAGTTATGTAGTTTTTTGCAAGCTGTATGGCGCATTCAAGATTTTCGCCTTTTGCAAGATTGGCTGTAATGGCGCTTGAAAGTGTGCATCCTGTTCCGTGGGTGTTTGGATTGTCTATGCGTTCCATGGGGAACCAGAGGAATTTTCCATCAGCGTACAGGACATCATTGGCGTCGTTTATGCTGTGGCCGCCTTTTACAAGGACTGCGGTTCCATAGGTTTCATGGATTTTCTTAGCGGCAAGAATCATTCCGTCTTCATCCGTGATTCTCATTCCGCTCAGGATTTCTGCTTCCGGAATATTGGGTGTTACGACTGTCGCCAGGGGAAACAGTTCTTTTGTAAGAACTTCTATGGCTTCATTCTTTATCAAGGCTGAACCGCTTGTGGCTACCATGACAGGATCTACGACGATGTTTTTCGCCTTGTAGAATCTTAGCCTGTCAGCGATGACTTTGATGAGTTCCACATTGGATACCATTCCGATTTTTACTGCATCAGGTACGATGTCGGAAAAAACGGAATCAATCTGGTCTGCAAGAAATTCTTTTGTGCTTTCCTGGATTGATTTCACACCCATTGTGTTCTGTGCGGTCATGGCTGTGATTGCGCTCATGGCATAGACGCCGTTGCATGTCATGGTTTTTATATCAGCCTGAATTCCGGCGCCTCCGCAGGAATCAGAGCCCGCGATTGTAAGTGCAGTGTTCATATGTCCTCCATTTGAACTGCAGGCAATCCAGGTGGTGCCCCCAAGGATTGCCTTGTTTTATTTAAAACGTTTTCTTTGCGATATCAAGCAAATCCCTTGATGCGCCTTCGATGTCCTTCTGTCCAAAGATTGCGCTGATTACGCTGATGCCGGCAAAGCCAAGTCCCTTAAGGTCCTTGATGTTTTCTTTCTTTACGCCGCCAATGGCGACTACAGGAATTTTTACGGCTTCACAGATTTCCTTGCAAAGCTGGTGCGTCAAAACCCAGCAGTCATCCTTTGATCCTGTAGGGAATACGGCACCGACACCAAGGTAGTCGGCTCCCATTTTCTCTGCGAGGATAGCTTCTTCGACAGTCTGTGTGGAAACTCCAAGAATCTTGTCTGGGCCGATCATGGCGCGTACGTCCTGGGCTACCATGTCATTCTGTCCTACATGTATTCCATCTGCGTTTACCTTTACAGCAAGCTCAACGTTGTCGTTGATGATGAAAGGTACCTTGTATTTTGCGCAGAGGGCTTTGAGTTCAACAGCTTCCTTGTAGAAGTTTTCTTCATCAAGATTTTTTTCACGAAGCTGAAGCATTGTTGTTCCGCCTTTAAGGGCAAGTTCAACATCGTCTGTAAGGTTGCGGCCGTTAAGCCAGTATCTGTCCGTAATTCCGTATAAAAGCAAATCTTCTTTTTTCATTTCATAGCCTCGTTGAGTCTTTTGATTTTTCCTTCCATGGTGTCTGTGTAGCCAGGACGGATGTCAGCCTTGAGGATTACTTCTGTGCGTATTCCTTTTTCTGCCAGGACCATTGTTGCATCCTTTACACATTTCATCACATCGTCCCATTCACCTTCAATTTCTGTGAACATGGAACAAGTCTTGTACTTCAGTCCAGATTCTGCTATGACCTTGCATGCTTCTGCGACATGTGCTGAAAGTTCGTCTCCTACACCGAATGGTGCGATTGCAACTGCGATCAATGTATTCATTTCTGACTCCGTTTAAATGATTTCAATGTCTGAATCCTTGATTCCTTTTGAGGATACAAGGTAGAGCTGGTCAAGGAATTTTGTCTGGAACGTTCCCGGGCCCTTTGCTTTCTTTTCGGCCTTCATGGATGCTTCGTTGTAGAGGACTGTTGCAGTGAGGGCTGCGTAGAATGGTGTCGTTGCATTTCCGTAGACTGCGCAGACTCCGCCAAGTGAGCAACCTGCACCTGTTATCATTGGAAGGAATGCGGAACCTCCGTGGCAGAGAACTGTTGTTGTTCCGTCTGTCACAAGATCTACCTTGCCGCTTACAGCTACAGCTCCGCCTGTAAACTTTGCGATGGCGACTGCCGCTTCCTTTGCTGAAAGAACTTCGTCTGTGCTGTCCACTCCGCGTACTCCGCTTTCTGTTTTTTCAGTGAGTTCCCAGAGGGAAGCAAGGGCGATGACTTCGCTTGCGTTGGCACGGATGATCTTTGGCCTGCTTTCCTTGAACTGCTTTAGAATGCTTTCACGCTGTGCGCCAATTCCGATTCCAACAGGATCAAGGACCCAGTTGTTCCCGTTTTCAACGCATGCTTCTGCTGTACGTGGCAGTGTTTCTGGATAGCATGTGAATTGCGTTCCCATGTTGATGTACATGGATTTGCTGATCTTTGCCATCATTTCGCCTTCGTCAGCAAGGTATACCATGGCGGCTGATCCACCGCATGCAAGCTGTGCGTTTGCGACAAAATTGATTGTTACAGTGTTTGTGATTGACGGTGCAAGAGGATTGCTTTTGCGCACCGTCTCCAATGCGGAATTTATTTCCGCAAGAAGGGTGTTCTTGTTCATAATGTACTCCCTACGCCGGCATTGTCCGGACAGGTTCAAAGGGTCAAGACTGACAGTCTACTCTCAGCCGGCTTTGCGCCAGCTCCCCCATTTGTTGATTGCAATTCTATTTTAAATCGCAGATTTTGTCATCCATTTCTTTGAATGCCAGCGGGCCAGCATGAGAACAGCCCTGAAGCATTCGTCGCAGGCCATGGCAACTATGATTCCGTAGAAGCCCATCTCAAGAAATCTGCTGAACACAAAGGCAAGCCCAAAGGAAATAAGCCAGTTTGAGAAGATTCCGGCTTTGACAGGAAAGTGAATGTCTCCTGCTGCCATGAGGGAAGGAATTGCAATGACGTTTACAGCTCTTCCGCTTTCAAGGAAAAAGGCCAGCGGCATGATCGAAAGGAGTATGTATTTGATCTCGTAGTCACTTGTAAAAAGAGCGATCATGTGACGGCGTGCCATGAAGATTATCAACGCAAGGACAAGGCTGAATGCTGTTCCCGATGCGATGTAGGTGTAAAGCTTTTTATAGGCGGTGGTCTGTAGTCCTGCTCCACAATAGTGTCCGGTCTTTATCTGGGCTGCGTTTCCAATGGAGATGGCGATCATGTAGATGAAGCGGAGTATTGTTCCAAAGTAGGTGAAGGCTGCGATGGAGGCTGTTCCGTGGGAGGAAATCAAAACCATGACTGCCATCTGAGCAAGGTTCCATGAAATGCTTTCGCCTGCTGTAGGGATTCCGATTTTGAGGATCTGCTTCCATTCGGATGAAATTATTTTAAACGGTTTTGTGAACTTATACTGAGTGTCCTTGAGACTGAAAACTTTTATTGAAAGGATTGTAGCTCCGACTGCCTGTGCTGCCACTGTTGAGACTGCGACGCCCTTTACTCCGTAGACAGGAAGTCCAAACCATCCGTAGAGCGCTATGGCGTTTCCGATTATGTTCACGGAATTGGCGCATGCGTTTACTATCATTGCGGTTCTTGTGTGTCCGTAGCTTCTGAGGATTGTAGACTGAATCATTGATATTCCGCAGAAGACAGAGAAGATGGAATAGATGAAGATGTATTCACTTGCATACTGGCGGACGTCGGATTCAAGAGTGTAGTGCTTGAGGATCTGTGGAACTGCAATGGCGAATGTAAGTCCGATAATGATCGCAAAGAAAATGATCATCTGAAGGCAGGTTCTTGAAAGAGCCTTTGCACGGTCGTATTGCTTGCCTCCAAGAAGGTTCGTAAGGGAGATGGTTGCCCCGCTTGGAATGACCTGCATGAAGGTTATGAGGAACCAAGTGTACTGTGTCACAAGTCCTACCGCTGCGACTGCACTGTCGGAATATCCCGAAAGCATCAGTACGTCGACACTTGAGAATGCCAGGAAGAGCAGGTTTTCAATTACAATTGGATATGCGATTTTTATAAGAGATGTGTTTGTTACGTCTATCTGTTTGGAATCTGACATGTGATAACCCCGATGACTGCCGTTTTAACAATTGGCAAAAAAATTGTCAATGGAGTTTTTTAAAGACGTTGTTTAAATTAGTGTTATGAGTAGATTGTCATAATGGCAGGTGAATTTTATACATACACAGACTGCTTGCGGTGAGCCAATCCAGGTTGCCTACAATGACTCGATGAATTCTATTACTTCCTCGGCTCCGGAAACAAGAACTCCGCCCATTCCCATTTGAACAGGAAGAGAAAGGTCTATGTCGTAGCGGTCACCGATGGAAACGCATTCCTCTGCTTTTGCTCCTGTGATCTTCAAGGCCAGCTCCAGGTTTTCTCTTGCAGGTTTTGATTTTTTGCAGGAATCAAGGCCTACTATATCCGCAAGGATTTTGTCGATGCCAAGAACCTTCAATGTTTTTCTTGCCGCCTCTACAGGATTGTTTGTGACACATATCATGCGGAATCTCTTAGCCGCCTTTTCCAGTGTCTTCTGGAGTTGTGGATTTGGGCTAAGATAGTTTTCCGGCTTAAGAAGGTCGATGCGCCATTGAATGCTTGTATCTATGTCCACGCCAAAGTTCAGGAAGATGTTGCCAAGGCTTATTTTCTTTCCGTTGTGTTCATGGGCATATTGCTTTCTGAAGTCCGAGATTTTTTCACGGGCTTCGCTGTGTGTCATTCCGTTTATGTCAGCCCAGTGACGAACCTGAACATCAATCTGTTCCTGGACAAATTCATCGCAGGTATAGAGAGTTCCGTCTATGTCAAAGATGAGTGTGCTTACTTTTTCCGGTATGTTGTAGGTTTCCATGGCTGCAGTCTATTCTTCCACACTTGGGATAAAAAGTTTTCCATCTTTTGCCAGCTTTTTTGAGGCTTCCTGAATTGAAGGGAAAAGACCCATGCCGGCAAATGCGATGATGGCATCACCAAGAAGCTCGCTGTCGCTGCAAGGTGGAACGGCAATTTTTATTCCGGTTATGTCAGCCTTCATCTGGTTGCGCTTGTCGTTGCTTGCCTGTCCGCCTGTGATTGTCATCTTGTCCGGGAAAGGAAGGCCCTTCTCAAAAGCTGCCTTGCGCAAAGTCTCGATGGCTGTCTTTACATCCAAAGCAGTCTGGATTAGAAGATATTTTCCCTGGTCCAAGGCTGCGTTTGATCCATCGCTTTCAATCATCTTGTCCAGAAGATCGTTGTATTCAATGGATTCCCCAAGTTCCCTGTCGATCTTCTGCTTGAAGGCCGCAAACTTTGCTCCGCTGTCAGGAAGAAGAACGCTTGCATTCCAGAGCCCCGGAATTACCGATGGCAATGTGCGTATGCCTTCGCCATATAGAGGTTCCTTTGTGCAGTAGTTTATTCCTTCGCTGGAACCGGCCCTGTTGCAAAGTGTGTTTTCTTCAACTGTTGCCGTGCCTACGAGGGCTGCGATGAAATCAGGGGCGCCAAGGTAGACTGGGAGACCGTCTTCGATTCCGTGTTCCTCACCTCCAAGGAAAGAAACTGCCTTGTGTGTAAGTCCACCGATTTTTTCAGAAGTCATCTTGAAAGGCGGAAGCTTTTCTGCATCCTGTGGAGTGAGTCCTGCTGTAGTAAGGTCTTCTTCCGTCCAGTATGCTTTAAGATATCTTTCATCCGGAAGAATTGTGCAGGCCTTGTCTGTCAAAAGCCATACAAGATATTCTGGCGCGCCAAAAATGTATCTGGATTTTTCCCATACCTGGGAATACTTGTTCTTGAAGGAAACTATGCGTGGAATGAAAATCGAAGGAGTCTTTATGTTGACTGCTTCCTCATTCCATAGGAATGTCTCACCGCTTGTTGCGACGAGGGTAGGTCCATTGCCGCTTATGCAGATTCCGTCTACCCTTGCTTCCGGAGCCATTGTGAAGAGTTCCTGCGTTGCGTTCTGAAGGGCAGGAAACCATTCCTTTGAGGAATGTTCGGTTTTTGCAAGAAGAAATTTTCTGCGGCTTTTGGCAAGTACGTTTGCCTGGTCGTCAATGAGGGCCGCCTTGAGGGAAGATGTTCCGATGTCTACACAAAGAATTGTCATGTAAAAAAGTATATCACTTTAAAAACAAAAACCCAACATTTCCGGTAAAGAAAATGCTGGGCTTTAATATTCAGTCTAATGGTTTCTGCGCCGATTGAGCCGGTCGAAATCAAGCAGCGTTAAACTGTATTTGCGGTGGCTTCGACAGGCTCAACCACCGCAACAGCAGTCAATTACTGTTCGCCGCCAGCAGGTGTGCTTGCCTTGATGAGCTTGTCGATGATCGAGCGGTTGTCAAGGAGGTCACCCAAAGACTGGTTGTGATGGAGTCTTGTGATTACGTTTGCAAAGAGTCCAGAAACGTTTGTGCTGATGTACCATTCGCGCTTGAGAAGGTCTTCGTGGTAGACAGCGTTTGTTCCGATGATTCTGTAGAACAGGCCCTTCTTGTATGCTTCATCAAACTGCTCGATAGCATTGCCTGTGAAGAATGGAAGGCTGATTGCTGCGATAACCTTTGTTGCTCCGTTGTTGTGGAGGAATTCCATGGCCTTGAGCAATGTTCCACCAGTACCAAGCATGTCGTCTGCAAGGAAAGCAACCTTTCCCTGAACATCACCAAGGAGCTTTACGCTCTTGATATTTGTGTTCTTTGCATCCTGTGTAACAACAGAGTAGTCTCTCTCTTTGTAGATCATGGCGAGAGGCTTCTTGAGTCCAGTTGCGTAGAACTTGTTGCGGTCGATGGCACCTGTATCTGGTGATACTACTACAAGGTCTTCCTTTGTAAGGTCTACGGCCTTGGCAAGTTCGCGGATGATCTGGTAAGAAGCGTGGAGGTTCTCACAGTGTGTATGTGCGAATGCGTTTACGATTTCGCGTGAGTGGAGGTCGAGAGTGATGATTCTCTTTACTTCCATTGATTCATAGATATGTCCAAGAAGGGCAGCTGTAAGACCTTCGCGGCTCTTCTTCTTGTGCTGGCGGCTGTAAGGGTAAGCAGGAACTACCAATGTGATCTGTCTTGCTCCAGCCTGACGTACTGCGTCGATTGTAACGAGGAGTCCCATTACGTGGTCGTTTACAGAAAGCTTGAGCTTTGCCTTTCCACCGTTCATAAGGATTTCTTCGTGGTTCTCAACGTCCTGGAAAATGTAGACATCCTTTCCGCGGATGCATTCGTTGAGTTCGCACTTGAATTCACCGTTTGCAAAATAAGTGAAGGATGCGTTTACCTTGAATACAGGTGGACGGTACTTTTCGATGTTACCACGGATACAAAGGTCGCTTGTGTGGACGTCATTGTCCAGGTTCATCTGCTGAACAACTTTTTCCTTTTCAATTCCATAGCGCTTTGCGATTACATCACTCTTGAGGGAAAAACGGTGTTTGTACATGTGACGAAGATGAGTGATTACTTCATTGGCGAAGGATTCTCCACCAGGACAGGCAACGACAGCGAGGTCGGTTGGTTCAGAATACGGCATTATTCTTACCCCTTGTAAATAAGTATGTTCGGAATCCCTGAAATTCGGAAGATTTCAGAAATGTCCAATAAATATCCAGAGAACATCATGCAGAACCAAGCCTGCAGATTTCTGTTGGAATTTGTTTGAAAATAATACCGTTTTATGCAGTTTGTTTCAATCAGTTGAGACTAGTTGGAGTTGAATTTCTGCGAAGGAGTCACAAACCAGATGGCCTCAAGGGGAATGCTGCCTGTGTTTTCCAGATGATGGGGAAGGTTTGCGCTGAATGTGACGCTGTCGCCTTCTGTCACAGGGTAGCTTTTGTTTCCGTGGAAAAGGAGACCTGTGCCTTTTGTTATGAGCCCCATTTCCTTTCCGATATGGCCGTAAAGACCGCGGTGTGTGTGTGATCCAACGGGAATAGTCACAGTGTAGCTTTCGAAGCTGTTGTCGCCATTGCCGCTGTATGAATCCGAAAGTTCCGTATAGATGACATCGTCTTCGTTGAGGGTGCGTCCTTCACCGCTGTGTGTTATGGACACTGGCCTGTTGCGTGTATATTCCTCAAAAAGATATTCAAGGTTGATGTCCAGGGCGTTTGCCAGTTCAAGGAGTGTATCGATGGCCGGAGAGACCTTGTTGCGTTCAATCTGGGATACAAGGCTTTCGCTTACGCCGGCAGCCTGGGCTACGGACTTCAATGTCATGTGCTTCTTTTCGCGCACGTCCCTGAGCTTTTCACCAAAATGATATGTCTTTTTTTCTTCTTCCATTTTTTAAATCCTGTCTCTAGAAATGTTCTTTTGCAAAAGTGTCGTTCTTCTGCTTTTCCCTGTTCTGTTCCATGATGAACTTGAAGAAGTGGTCTTCAAGGGTGTTCTTTGGACCAGGCAGGTGAAGCCTTCTTCTTGCACGGGCATTGTCGCGGCGGACTGTATAAAGAAGGTAGAAGTCGCGGTAGTCAAGGTTGATGTCGGTTTTTACGCGTTCACCAAGATATGCGCTGACTTCATCACGACCGATGGATTTTACGCCCTGGTCGCGGAGTATGCCTTTGAGCCTCAATATCTGCTCGTATGAAACACCAAAGAGGAATTCCTCCATGGCCTGTGTGACTTCTGGATTTGCAAGCTTTTCACGGATGAAGTTGTTCCACTGGTCGTCCATCTGCATTGTGACCATAAGGAGCTCGCTTGTTCCCATCATTGTTCCGAATGCAGGAGCCAGCTTACGTCTTGCGGTCCATACGGACTGAAGGACTGGAGCAACATCGTTGATGGTCTGGTCGCTTCTGTGTTCCCAAAGGATGATGAGAAGATTTGCTATCTCACGGCGAATGTCCAGGGCTATGTCCTTGTCCTTGATAAGGTTCAGGTAGACGTCTTCCGCCATGAGGGTGAACATCATGGAGATGGTCTCGTCGCTGTATTCCTTGACTTCCTTGTCGGACATCTGTGCGTATGTCTTGGCAAGCTTTGACATGGAGAAGAAAGTATGGATCTTTGCCACAAGAAAGCCTTTGCCCAGGATGGCCTTTGAAGGCATGTGGAGCGTAGTATCACCATCTTCCTGATAGGAGATGAGGGTCTCTACCAGGGCTTCTGGTGTACGGGTCGAAGTTGTCGTGTTTGCTCTTTCGAGAAGTGAAGGGAAGTGGGCGATTGCTTTTGCAAGATGTGTGACGTCGCGAAGGCGGCTCTGGAGTCTGTCCACTCTGTCCGGTGCGTTGAGCGCAAGGGCCTTGCTAAGTCTGTCGATGAGCTTCTGCTGGTGGTCGGTAAATACAATGATACCAGTCTGGATTATCGCTTCTTGCTTTTCTGATTCGGAATCAAAGAATTCGTCAATGCTTACAGATGTAAATTCTGAATTTCTGATTGCCTCAAGTGCATTATCTTTGTTCAGTTTTTCCAAAATAGACCCCGCCCTTTATCAAAATTTCCTTCACTTTACATTATACCCGAATTTGTCAGAAAATAAAAGCAAGAATTTAAGGCACAGTAAATCTTTTTTAGTATATTTTAAGATTTTGCATCTATGGATAAAATGCTTGTCTTAATATGCCGATAATGAAGATGGAGGAATCCATCTATGAAAAAAACGCTTATTCTGGTTCTATCATTGTCGCTTGCAGGTGTTCTGGGATTTTCTCAGCAGACACGCGGAATTACCGAAAGCCCTGAAATGCAGATACTTGGTACTGACATAGTTGTCCAGGGGCATACTGCTTCAGACGGAACAAAAAAAGGCGTTGATGTCTACATCCGCAAGAAGAGTGCCATAAAGAGCGTAATGCTTGTCGAGACCACAAAGGATCCGGAAGGAAAGGCGGACAACTATGCCTACCGTGCCGACAGCTGGAATGAAGTGAACGGCGACGAGGTTCGATATCTCAATGGCCGTGAGCTCAATTCGGAATACTCAAAGTACAGTTTGATTTCCTCCACTGTGGTAAAACATCCAGCTCTGGGTGACTGCTTCCACATATATGTTCCTGAGACCATCTACTATGGCTATCCCTGGTCACGCAATGGCAGCGTAAAGATCGGCAAAGGAACCTTCATCAACATCAGAACTTTTGAAAAGCCTTACGGAGACTATACCGGTCGTTTCATGGACAATGCCTTCATGTTTGACTTTGGCAAAAAGCCTGAGAAACCAAAGCCTCCAGTGGTTCCGCCTGTGGAAGAAAAAATCGTGGAACCTGAGCCAGAACCGGAACCCGAGGAAATCATACTGACCGACGACTACAATTCCCTTGCCGCTGAAAAATTCGCAGAGATCGCAAAGGACGGTGCAGGGTTGCTCTATTATTCCAACAAGGAAAAACTTACGGACGATCTTCTTTCCGCAGTGGACAGGATAACACCTCACGACAAGGTGGATGTTGTTTTTGCGATCGATACTACCGGAAGCATGAAAGACGACATGGACAAGCTTCGCAATGAATGGGTTCCTAGACTTTTGGAGCAGGTAAAGCAGTTTGAGGATCTTCGCCTTGGACTTCTGCTTTACAGGGATTTCAATGACACATACAACTACAAGGGACTTCCTGTGAAATTCTTTGACTTTACACGGAATACATCTCAGTTCACAAAAAATCTTGGAAGCGTACTTATCCACGGAAATGAAGGTGGTGACATTCCAGAAGCTGTCTACGAAGCCCTTTACGGCGGACTTTCTCTCTATGACTGGCGCCAGGATGCCGCAAGAAAAATCATTCTCATAGGTGACGCCGAACCTCATCCAAAGCCAAGGGGACCTAAAAAGATTTCCCAGGAAATGGTCATGACCATGGCCAAGGAAAAAAAGGTTGTCCTTGACTGTATAATCGTTCCTGATGAAAAGGCAAAGAAATAAAGAAAAAGGCCACTGTGATTCAGTGGCCCGTTTTTTTTATGCAAGCATCTATTTTTTCTGTCCAAGCTTTTCATTGACCTTATCAAGATCCTTGAGCGCCATTTTTCTGTAGGCTCCTGGAAGAACTCCTGGAGTGCTTGCGTCATAGATCTGCTTGAGCTCAGTGAGGATTGGTTCCGCATCCTTGTATTTCTTCTGCTTTACATAGATGTGAGCGATTTCATAGCGTGCCTCCACATATGTGGCAGGATTGTTTCCATAACGCTGGAGAAGGATTTCGTAATATTTGATTGCCTGGTCTTTGTTGCCTTTATCAAAGGCTGTCTGTGCCTGCTGGACGATTTCAAGTGCAGAAGCTTCCGGGGCGACCTGGACTTCCTGTGATTTGCACGAGAACATTATGGCTGAGGCTGCGACAAGTACAAGAACTGTGATTTTTTTCATAGTGATTTTTTCCATGTTTTGAAGTTTATCATTCTGTAAAAATAAAATCAAACAAATAGGTGAAAGGTTACAGACATGCCTTAATTGTAAAAAACAGGAAATTGTTCTATTATTTGTGGCAGATGGCAACTAGAAAAACAGCACCAAAGAAAAAAAGATCTCCTAAAAAACGCAAGCCAAAGGTCAAACTGGACAACAAGAAAGTAATGGCTCTTGCGGCTGTTATAATTTTTTTCTGCTCGATTTTCCTTGTAGTTTCTTTCCTTTTCTCCGGACCAAATCCAAAGAATGGAGCAGGCGAAAAGCAGAAGGTTGCCGTAGAGAAACCAAAGACCGTGGAACCAGTAAAGAAGCCGGAACCAAAAAAGCCGGCCGAGAAAGTTCCGTCTGAAAAAAATAAAAAAACAGAGACAAAAAAATCATCGACAAAATCAAAGACGGAACAAAAAAAAGCTGCTCCTGCTGAACCTAAGGCCGAGGTAAAAACTGAAAAGAAGCCTGAGCCAAAGGTGGAGCAGAAACAGGAACCAAAGGTCGTAGAGAAACCAAAGTCTGAACCAAAGGTCGAGAAAAAGCCTGCAGTTGTGGAACAGAAGAAAGAAGAACCAAAGGCATCAAATAAATTCAACATTCCTCAGAGCAGAAACGGAAACACAAAGCTCTGTTTCATAATCGACGATGGTGGGCAAAGCACCAATTTCATCAGAAAGTACACGACCTTGCCTTTCCCTGTCACCATTGCGGTGCTGCCTAGATTGCCTGCCACAAAGGAATGTGCAAGAATCGTTGTAGCCGACAAAAAGGAACTCATGCTCCATCAGCCGATGCAGGCCCAGAACCTTAAGATGAATCCTGGTCCTGGTGCAATTCTTCCTGACATGGGGTTGAGTCAGGTTTATGCGACAGTCTCCCAGAATCTTGCGGAACTTGGACCTGGAGTCAGAGGATTCAACAACCATGAAGGATCTTTGATTACCTGCGACCTGAACATGATGGGGGCCGTCCTTGATGCAGCACAGGACAACAAGGTCTATTTTGTGGACTCAAGGACTTCAAAGGATACCATGGCTCCTTTCGCGGCTCTGGAACGCGACATGAAGATCCTTGAAAGGGAAGTGTTCATTGATGACATCATTGACCGTGGTGAAATGCTGAAGCAGATCATGCGCGGAATTGATATTGCAAATAAAAAAGGTCAGGTGATCATGATAGGCCATGTGGACAAATCCGCAAAGATTCTTCCGCAGCTCCTGTCGGAAATGTATCCTGAATTAAAGGCTAAAGGTTATAGACTGGTGTTCCCATCGCAGCTTCTATAAGTCGAAGATAGGACGAGACTGATATTTATTTTTGAGGGCATATGAAAGTATTGGGCATTGAATCAAGCTGTGATGAAACAGCCTGTGCTATTGTTGAAGACGGAAGGAAAATCCTGAGCAATGTTGTTGCGACTCAGATTCCTTTTCATGAAATATACAAGGGTGTTGTTCCTGAAATCGCAAGCCGCAAGCACGCGGAATGGATTCTTCCTGTAGTCCGTCAGGCAGTGGAGGAAGCAGGACTTGCTCTTGAGGATGTAGATGCCATTGCCGCTACAAACAGACCGGGACTCATGGGATCGCTTCTTGTGGGGCTTACATTCGGCAAGACCCTTGCATGGTCGTTGAACAAGCCTTTCTATGCGGTCAACCATATGCTTGGACACATGTACGCTGCCCATCTTGAAAATGACATCCAGTATCCATATCTTGGACTTCTTGTTTCCGGAGGCCACAGCATCATCGCGAAGGTCAACGGTTTTGATGATCTTGAGATCCTTGGAACCACCATCGATGACAGCGTAGGTGAGGCATTCGACAAGGTTTCCAAATTCTATGACCTTGGATATCCTGGAGGAGTGATCATCGACCGTCTGGCACAGAAAGGCGACCCAAAGGCTTTCACATTCCCTATTCCTAAAATCGACAAAGGCGAGCATCGCTATGATGTTTCATTCAGCGGTTTGAAGACAGCCGTCATCCACCAGGCTGATTCATTCCTTAATCCTGGCTATGAAAAAACTGTGGAAAATATCGCTGCCGCATTCCAGGAGACAGCCTGCAGGACTCTTGTTTCACGTCTAATGCGCGCCGTAGAAGATACAGGCCTTACAACTGTTGTTGCAGGTGGTGGTGTCGCCGCCAATTCCCGTCTGCGTTCCATGCTGGCGGAACACAAGGAGTTGAACTGCATCTTCCCTCCATTGAAACTTTGTGGAGACAACGGAGCCATGATCGCCGGTGTTGCTTACCACTTCCTGTCCCGTGGAGAGACAAGTCCGTTGAACACCACGGCATGCGCAAGAATCCCTCAGTTCAAGAGAGGCCTTGCAAACCTTGAAGCATTCGGCCGAAGGTAAAGAAGATAGAATAAAAAAAAGGATGCCTGATTTCTCGGACATCCTTTTGCATTTTAAAGGTCAGTTCTTTGATTTATGCCTTAAGGTAACCTGCGATAGCTGCAACCCAGCCAACTACAACGCAGTAGAATCCGATGTATGCATGCTTGAGGAATCCCTTTCCGATTGCCTTTGTAAGGGCATTGTCATTGAATCCGATTACGAGAACGATGAAACCAAGGATTGAAACAGCGAGGGCAATAAGCTTTGCCTGCTTTGATACACCCTTTACGAAGTTGAGGATAACTCCTGCAACGCCACCTGCTAAAATGAGAAGAGATCCGATTGTGCTGAATCCGAACTTCTTGAAATTGATGAAGTCAAAACCGTTTGAAGAGCCCAATGCGCTCTTGAACATTGGAAGGATGAATCCTATTACTACGAGTGCCATACCAATGAGATAAAGGCTAGACACGACATTTTTCTTTCCCATGATAAACCTCCTTATGGGTAATACTACAATTATAAGATAAGAAAACCGAATTTTCTACTGATCGATGAACTTTTTGAGGATGAGACAGCCGTTGTGTCCGCCAAAGCCCAGTGAAGTGCTGGCGGCGTAATCGATGTTCTTTGATATTCCCTTGTTGGGCGTATAGTTCAGGTCGCATCCACCTTCATAATCCTGATTGTCCAGGTTGATTGTCGGCGGAACAAAGCTGTCGTTGATGGCCTTTACGCAGAACAGTGCTTCTATTGCTCCGGCGGCTCCGATCATGTGACCTGTCATGCTTTTGGTCGATGAGATGCTTACATTGTAGGCATGCTTTCCCAATGCTGTTTTTAGCATCTGTGTCTCTGCGGAATCGTTTATGGCTGTCGATGTTCCGTGTACGTTGAAGTAGTCGATTTTTTCAGGCGGAATATCCGCGTCTTCAAGAGCTCCTTTCACTGCGAGAGCTGCCATGCTTCCGTCGTTTATAGGAGATGTTATGTGGTATGCGTCACAGCTTGAACCGAATCCTGCGACCTCGGCGTATATCCTGGCACCGCGTTTCTTTGCGTGCTCCAGTTCCTCAAGTATAAGTACCGCGCTTCCTTCGCTGATGATGAAGCCGTCCCTGTCCCTGTCGAAAGGTCTACATGCTTTTTCAGGTGTGTCGTTGAAATTATAGCTCAGGGCCTGGAGCGCGTCATAGCAGGCTACGGAAAATCTTGTGAGCGGCGCGTCGGTTCCGCCTGTAATGCATAGGTCACAGCGGCCGGCTCTTATGAGATCTGCGGAAAGTCCAATGGCGTCGGTTCCTGATGAACAGGCTGTTCCCATGGTGTAGGAAAATCCGTTGAGACCAAGGAACATGTTTATGTTTGCCGCGGCTTCATTTGTTATCATCAATGGTGTCGTCAAAGGCGGCATTCGGTCTGGAGTCGATGTGGCAAGCTTTTCAAAACCTTCTGCGCAGGCTTCCATTCCGCCAATGCAGCATCCCATAAGTACGCCGCATTTTTCTTTCTGAAGGGTCTCTTTGTCGTATCCGCTGTCCTTGACTGCCTGGCTTGCGGCTGCAACTGCGTAGCGTGTGAACCGGGCCATCTTGCGTACTGCTTTTTTTTCTATGCCATATGCGGCAGGATCAAAATCCTTTACTTCGCCTGCGATATGTACGCGGAGGTCTGATGTGTCAAAAAGGGAGATTGTCGAGATTCCGCTTTTGCCGTTCTTGATGGAATCCCATGCGGTCTCTGGAGAATTCCCCACTGGGGAAATGCAACCGAGACCGGTGATTACAACTCGTTTTCTCTCCATGCGCAGTCCTAACGAAGCTTGAAGAAAATGCCCATCATGGCCACTGTGATGAGAAGCTGGATGATGAGGAATTTCAGAAGGACCTGTGTAGGTGACCATCCCAGGTTCTTTCTCATGTGGTCGTGGAGCGGAAATCTTATGTTCTCAAGGATGGAGATGTGGCAGAATCTTTTAAGGGCAACCTTGAGAAGTCCTACTCCGCCATTGATGAAGATTATTGACGATGTGGCAAGGAAGAGGAGAGGATTTCCGCTGAGCATTACGCTTACACCGATGTAGAATCCAAGGGCGCGGCTTCCTGCATCTCCCATCAATACAGAGCTTGGGAATGCGTTGTGCCAAAGGTAGCCCATGAGGACTCCAGCAAGACAGAATGTGATGATTGCCCAGCTTGCACCGTCTTTCAGGTGTGGAACAAGAAGATAGGATGCGATGTCCTTGTGTCCAAGGATGATGTAGAAAATGAAGCCCATAGTGAAAAGGGCAACGAGTACCAATGTGGAGCTGAGTCCGTCAACTCCGTCGGTGCAGTTTGTTGTGTTTACCGATACCCAGAGCATTACTACTGTAATGGTGATGTAAAGCCAAGCCGGAATCACCAGAGGCTTTGTAAAGAACGGGAACCAGAAGGAAAGTGTTCTGTCCGGAGAGTTTGATGAAAGATAGCGCATCATGAGGATGGCAGCCATTACAGTGATCACCAGGTCAAGGAAAGCCTTGATGTATTCCCCCCATCCCTTTTCGCTGCGGTCGTCAAGATAGCCTGTGAGCATCATGAGCCATGTGAGGAAAAGAATTCCGGCCTGAAGATAATCGACAGGTGCAAAGAGAATCGAAAGGATTACAAAGACCGTGACAAAAATCACGCCTGATCCTGTTGGCTTTCCCTTGGCAGCTTCTTTTGTAAGTGTGAATTCACGGCCTCTGTCTGAAGGAAGAAATCTGTATAGTTTTGGAAGAATTGTCCTTGTGAGAACAAATCCTGTGTAAAGTGCAAGTCCGATCAATACGGCATATGACTGGAGAAGTCTGGCTGGTCCCCAGATTTCCTTGAGCATGCCACCAAGATAGTAAATCAAAGTTTATCCCCTGTATTATGTTCTATATAAGGAAACATTTTATTGAAAAAAATCACAACTTACAATAGAATAAATTTTATGGGTGGAAAAATTGAAAAAAAAGCAACTCCGGCTGCAAAGAAGGCTGGGGCTGGCAAGGCTGCGCCTGCGTCAAAAAAGGCTGTGGCGACAAAATCATCAGTAAAAGAATCAACTAAGACATCAACTGCGGCAAAATCTGTTGCAAAAACAGCTGCAAAAGCTCCGGCTAAAACGGCGGTGGCAAAGACAGCTCCTAAAACTGCAGCAAAGATTCCTGCCAAAGCAACTAAAGCTGCTCCTGCAAAGGCTGAACCAGAGAAATTCAGCGCATGGGCCAATGCAAAGACCGTAAAGAAAACAAAGAAAGCAGTTGCGGAAGAAAAAAAAGCCGCATTGAAGGCTGCTACCAGTGCCGCTGAATCAGAAAAGAAGCTTGCGGCAGCAAAACAGATAGATCCTGCATCCCAGCGGGAAAAGAAAGAAGTCCAGGACTACGGCGATGACAAGATCAAGCATCTTGATGCCCTTGAGCACATCCGCCTTAGATCCGGTATGTACATCGGTCGTCTTGGCAATGGAAACAATGAAAACGACGGTATCTATGTCCTCATAAAGGAAGTAATAGACAACTCCATCGATGAATTCATAATGGGATTTGGAAAGCATATCGAGGTGTCTGTCCTGGAAGGCCGTGTAAAGGTTCGCGATTATGGCCGCGGCATTCCGCTTACAAAGGTTGTTGAATGTGTAAGCCAGATCAACACCGGTGCAAAGTACAACGACGATGTATTCCAGTTTTCTGTAGGTATGAACGGTGTCGGTACAAAAGCCGTAAATGCCCTTTCTTCATACTTCCGCGTAGTTTCAGTCCGCGACGGAAAATGTACGGACGCTGTTTTTGAAAAAGGAAAGCTTGTAAGCCAGAAGACCGGCGCACTTAAGAATCCTCAGAAAAACGGAACCTATTTTGAATTCGTTCCGGATGAAGAGATTTTTGGAAAGTACAACTTCAACATGGAATTCGTTGAAAAGAGAATGTGGAACTATGCCTACCTTAATCCGGGCCTCACACTCAAGCTCAACGGAACAGAATTTAAAAGCGACAGGGGACTCCTTGACCTTCTCAACAAGGAACTAGGCGGAACTGAAGACTCTAAGGAAAATGAAAGAGCACCTCTTTATGAAATCGGAGATTATTCCGGTGACCATCTGAAATTTGCATTCACCCATACAAATGCCTATGGTCAGAACTATTTCTCTTTCGTAAACGGACAGTATACTTCTGACGGCGGAACCCATCTCATTGCCTTCAACGAAGGTTTCAGAAACGGAATCCGCGACTTCTTTGGAGACCAGTCCATCGCTCCGGAAGACATCCGCGAAGGAATGACAGCGGCTGTTCTTGTAAAGATCAAGGATCCTGTATTTGAAAGCCAGACAAAGAACAAACTTGGAAACACCGACATAAAGCAGTGGATTGTTGCAGAAACTCAGTCTGCCCTTGATGCATGGCTTCATAAAAATCCAAAGGCTGCAGAGCGCATAAAGCAGAAGATTGAACATAACAGGAACATGCGCACCGAGCTTGCCGATGTCAAAAAGAAGATCAAGGCCGGCGAAAAGAAAATGAGCATCCGCATTCCAAAGCTGGATGACTGCAAATACCATCTTGAAGACGGACCAAAGGGTGAAGAATCAATGATCTTCATCACTGAGGGAGATTCTGCGGCAGGTGTTATGACACACTCAAGAGACGCAGGAAACCAGGCAATATTCCGACTTAAGGGGAAGCCTGAGAACATGTACGGAAAGAGGCAGAGCGATATCTACAACAATGATGAACTCCATCAGCTTATGTGTGCCCTTGGTATCGAAGACAGCGCAGAGAACCTTAAGTATTCAAAGATTGTAATTGCAACCGATGCCGATAACGACGGTTTCCATATCCGCAATCTTCTCCTTACTTTCTTCCTTGGTTACTTTGAGGAACTGGTTACAAGCGGACGCGTTTTCATTCTGGAAACCCCATTGTTCCGTGTGCGCACAAAGAAAGAAAACATCTACTGCTATTCAGAGGCGGAAAGAGATGCAGCTCAGGAAAAGCTTGGAAAGGGAAGCGAGACAAGCCGATTCAAGGGCCTTGGTGAAATCAACCCAAGCGAATTTAAGCAGTTCATTGCTCCTGAGACAATCCGCCTTACTCCGGTAGAGGTAAGCCAGCTTAAGGTTGTTCCTCAGCTTCTCGCCTTCTACATGGGAAAGAACACTCCAGAGCGCCGCAAGTTCATCGAAAAGAACCTGCTCAGCAATTCTGAAATTGACGCATAAGGAAAATTGACATATGGCTTTTGTAAAAAATATTTTTGACAAGAACTTTATCGAATACGCTTCGTATGTTATCCGCGACCGTGCCATCCCTGACCTTGAGGACGGGCTCAAGCCTGTACAGCGCCGCATCATGCACACTCTCTTTGAGGTGAACGACGGTCTGTTCAAGAAAGTTCAGTATGTTGTTGGCCGTGCCATGGAATATCACCCTCACGGTGACGCTTCAATTTACGGGGCTTTGGTTAACCTTGCCAACAAAGAAATCTTCATAGACAAGCAGGGAAACTTCGGAAATAAATTTACCGGTGACGGTGCATCTGCTGGCCGTTACATTGAATGTCGCGTTCTTCCAATAGCAAAGGAATTCCTTGTTACAAACAAGGCCATCACCCATTATGTTCCAAACTATGACGGACGCAGCCTTGAACCTGAAGTATACCGCGCAAAACTTCCTGTAGTTCTTCTCATCGGTGCGGAAGGTATCGCAGTCGGAATGAGCACAAAGATTCTTCCGTACAACCTTCTTGAAGTAATCGATGCTGAAATCAAGTGCCTCAAGGGGGAACCTTTTGCAGTTCTTCCTGATGTGGCTACCGGTGGTCTCATTGATGTAAGCAACTATAACGATGGAAACGGAAAGATCGTTACCCGCGCAAAGTTTGATACAAGCGATGAAAAGAAAATCGTAATTACTGAACTCCCTCTTGATACAAACGCAAAGGCTCTTCTTGATTCCATCGATGCTGCATACAAGGCAGGAAAGATTAAGATCAGTTCCGTAGAAAACTTCACGACTGACCACTGCAACATTGAAATCAAGCTTCCTCGCGGTGTCTACTCAAAGGATGTTGTTGATGCCCTCTATGCATACACTGACTGTGAAAAATCAATTTCATGCCAGATGCTTGTCATAAAGGACAATCAGCCTGTCGTAATGACTGCATCAGAAATCATCAAGTACTATGCAAAGAAGCTTACCGCCATAATCAAGGACGAACTTGAATTCGAGCGCGGCAAGCTTACCGATGAACTCCACATGCGCACTCTTGAACGCATCTTCATCGAGGAACGCATTTACAAGGCAATTGAAACTCAGAAAACCCAGGAAGATGTATACAAGGCAGTTTACAAGGGATTCGTTCCGTTTAAGAATGAACTTATCCGTGAAATCACTGATGAAGATGTAGAGCACCTTCTTCAGATTCCAATCCGCCGCATTTCTCTTTTTGACATCAACAAGAACCGCGAGACTGTAAAGGCAATCA
Organism: Candidatus Treponema equi; assembly: GCA_018064785.1. Lineage (GTDB taxonomy): Bacteria > Spirochaetota > Spirochaetia > Treponematales > Treponemataceae > Treponema_D > Treponema_D equi. Next base: position 5,056 of record JAGHUO010000158.1, on the reverse strand, counting down.
ACGACCGCCTTAAGGAAATCGCAAAGAAACTCAAGAACCTGACGGCATGTGCAGTAGACTACCTTAACTCCATGGTTGAAAAATTCCGCAAGCTTGAAAAAGAAGCACAGGAAAATGACAAGCCATTCTGTCTGGACCGCCAGACAACAGTCACAACTTTCAGCGCTGTTGACGTCAAGGCAGTTGTCAAACGCGACATTCCGTTGCGCTACGATGAGAAGGGATACCTTGGAACAAAGGTTTCAGGTGGTCGCGAAATCATCAAGGTCACTCCATACGACAGAATCCTCATTGTCCGCAAGACAGGTATCTGGGGCGTACAGGATGTAGCGGAAAAAACTTTCGTAGACCAGGGAATGTTCTACTGCAACTACGCAGAAAAGGAAATCATCAACAAAGTATTGTTTACGATAATCTACCGAGATCCAAAATCAAACCAGTGCTACATCAAGAGATGCCGCATTGCAGGATGGATCATGAACCGCGACTACAGCTTTGCTCCTGACGGCATGGAAGTCCTCCATGTTGATACAAGAGACAAGTTCAAGTTCAGTCTGAATTATGTAAAGAAACCTCGCATCAAGAACCTGACCGAAGGATTCAAGGCACAGGCCTATGAAGAGAAGGGGCTTAAGGCCGGCGGTGTCCGTCTTGATACAAAGGAAGTGGAATCCATTACCGTCGAATCGGCAGATCCACAGGGACAGCTTGGTCTATGAGCAGAATGGAAAAACCGCAATACAACCGCATGTATGAAGTTATAAGGGTGCGCCTTGGAAAAAATCTTGGAAAGTGCATCCTTGCCTTGCTTCTCTTTCATCTAGGGCAGTCATTCCTCTACAGTTTCACTTTGTCGCCTCTCATGGTATCGGGCCGTGGTGGTGTTCCGGCATACGGAACTGTAGCTTTCTCTCTTGTATCCACACTGTGCGTCGTGTTCCTTTCCTTCATGTTCCTTTATGGAATCCTGAATTTCTTTACCAAGACAATTCTTGCAAGGCGTGATGTCATGAGGGTTATCTCAAGCGGTTTCCGTGATAAGACCAGGCGTGCAAAAAAACTTTCTTTATTCTTCACTTTCATCTTTGCGGTGTGCGCTTCATTGGGTACCATTGTCATCATGAGGTTCAGAGGCCACATTGCCGGCATAGTTGTTTCCAATGCCGACTCATACGGAATACCAGCAGAATCCTTGGACTTTGCAAAGGCCATTGCGCTTGCCGTTGTCTTCTGTGGCGTGTTCTTCATCGCAATGCTTCTTCTGGTCCTTCCGTTTTTGTTCTCATACAATGTTCTCTTTGATGACAAAAAAATCACTGTGGCCGGTGCCTTGAAAAAAAGCGCGGTGTACATGATCCCAAAATTCTTCCACTTCATTGGCTTTGTGATCTATGTCTGCATAAAGAATGTTATTTTCATATCCATCATTTTCGCCATGAACATGTATGTTTCCAGAAGCCAGTCCATGATCGCAAATCTTTTCTCCATGCTTCTTGCTTTCTTTGCGTTCACCCAGGAATATTCAATCGTAGCAAAGGCATATGCCTCTGTTCCTGTCTATTACTATTCTTTGCTCAGCGTAAATGGCCTCGTAGATTCCGGAAAGAGAAATGAAAGTACTTCTCAATAATCCTGTCAACGAAATAAACATAAAAGGTTCTCGGTTCATCGCGGAAGTGTTCACTGTCACAACCCAGGCAGAAGCCCGCGAAAAACTCCATGAGCAGAAATTGCGCTACAGTGATGCGACCCATGTGTGCCATTGCTTCATCAGCGGTCTTAAGGCGGAAGCCTGTGGCATGAGCGATGATGGTGAGCCAAGCGGAACAGCTGGACGTCCAATGCTTGATGTCCTCAAGGGTAGTGGCATTACGAACATCCTTGTCACGGTTACAAGATATTTTGGTGGTACCTTGCTTGGTACTGGCGGCCTTGTGAAAGCCTACGGCGACAGCGTAAAGGAAGTCCTTGCCCTTTGTGAGACAGAAGAGTACATAGAGCGCACCGATTTCTCCTTTGAATGCGACTGGGGTATCTATGAAACAATCAAGCGTAAGATAGAAGTATTCCATATCAGCGATTTGACAGAAGAATTTGCGACGGGAGTAAAACTCAGCGGCAGAATCTATTCCTCTGAAATCGACGATATGAAAGAGATGATAAAAAATTTAAGCAAAGGAAAAATTACATGCATTTGATATTTGTACGTCACGGCGACCTCGCATTTTTGCTTCGCAAAAAAGCTGACGAGTTTTCATGCGAAAACTCGCGGGAGGTTTAGTATTTATGCATCTGATTTTTATAAGACACGGCGACCCGGATTATTCTATTGATTCAGTAACTGAAAAAGGCCGGCGGGAACTTGAGCTTCTTGCTGAAAGATTCAAAGGTTTCGATGCTACGGAATTCTATGTTTCTCCTATGGGACGTGCCCAGAAAACTGCGGAAGCCTGCCTTTCAAAGATCAATGTGGACATGACAAAACCTCCAGTTCCAGTTTCCACATTGCCATGGCTCCGTGAATTTTCATATGACTGCGTTGATCCTCGTACAAAGAAAAAACGTATCTGTTGGGACAATCTTCCTCATGACTATTACGAGGAGAAAAAATATCGCAGTGACAAAAAATGGTTTACTACAAAGCTGATGAAAAGCGGAAAAATCCAGGATCACTATGGCGAGGTGTGCGACGGTCTTGATGAGATACTATCTTCATGGGATTACAACAGACAGGCACCTGATGTTCCAATATACAACTGCTTTCCAAATCTTACTCAGCAGGAAGCAAGTGTCGATACTCATCTTGATCCATTCCAGAAGGATTATGATAAAAGGAATCTTGTTTTTGTATGCCATCTTGGAGTCATGTTCGCCATGATCAGCCACCTTACAGGCATGAGTCCTGTGCAGCTGTGGCAGGGATTTTTTGTTGCTCCTTCTTCCATAACTGTTCTTGGCGCCGAAGAAAGAATTCCTGGAGAAGTTGTATGGCGTGTCCAGAGAATGGGCGATGTAAGACACCTTGAAGCAAATGGCGAATCGGCATCTGCTTCAGGCTTTTTTGGAAATTATCTTTCGATATAACTGAACATCAATAGATGTCCAGCTTGTAGTTGAGCATGGTTGTGTTTTCCTGGATGTTCATCAGGGTCACGGTGATGGTGCTCTGACCTTTTGCAAGCTGGATCTTTGCAAGAAGCTGCCTTTCCTTGTTTGGATATACAGTTGATGTAGGGTAGCTGCTGTTTCCGTTTGCGCAGAGCTGTCCGTTGCTTTCCTTTATTGTATCGAAGACGATGGTTTCTTCCGTTGCACCGTTTACAGCGACGATTGTCTTGTAAGGTGATACAGGCTGTCTTGTCTTGTAGACAAGGTATGTTCCTGATGCAAGTCTTTTTTCTGAACCGATGTTGTGGAAAATTCCGTTTTTATCGCAGAGTGAGATTGTTCCGGCTTCAAGGTGTGGTTCCTTTGCTACACGTGGCATGAGGATTTTTGGATTTACAGCTGCGATGTTCTTTTTGTCAAAGACCTTGAACTCAAGACCGTTTGCCTCTTCCTGCCATGCTGTGTTTCCGCTTGTGGCGATTTTTGTAGTTGCCGTTACTTTTTCCTTGTCACCAAGATTTTCTTCCATGCTGTCAGCGTTCAAGTTTCCGTATACTGATGAAAGTCCGTCTGAATGGGAAATTATGACTGCGGTTCCAAGGGCGGATTCAAACCATCCATAGTCGTCTGAATGATCATCGATTACTGCGATGACGGAACCCGCATCTGCGGAATGTACTTCTGCGTCAGTTTTATAGATGACCGAGGTGCTGATGATTCCGCCTCTAAGCTGTCCAAAATCAGAGGAAATAGAATCAGATGTGGTTTCTGCAACAGGCCAGTCGAAAGCCCATGCTCCTGATGAAAGTGCCATCAAGGCTGATGAAAGAAAAAATATGGTTTTCTTCATTTTTCTACTTCCTTGTAATTGAGATGCGGGAAATCTTGTTGTTGCGTCCGACAAAGAGAGAGTTCTTTCTTGTCTGGATGAATGAACATTCACCTTCGAAGTTGAAGCTGGCCATCATGTGTGTGTAGTCTTCAAGGACTGAGATTGTGTATGTATTTTTGTCCTTGCTGAGGATGAAGGCAAGTTCTCCATCATCCGTGAATTCAATCTGTGTGATTTTTCCCTTGATGGGAATCTTCTTTGACTTGGAATTCCAGAGGTTGACGATGCCAAGACCATCCTTGCAGTCATAGTAGACATAATTTGAATTGTTGGAGAATTTTACGAGCGTCTGTCTTGTGATCTGGTTCTCAAGATATTCATGGAAGATTATCCTTGAGTGTCCCGCATTTTTTTCAGCAACGACGAATCTCTGTTTGTTCTGACCTGAAAGGCATGCGATTATTTTTCCGTCGTTGGAAATGGCTGTGCCAAGAATCACTTCTATGTCGCTTCCACCAGGACTGAATTTCTGAGATACCTTTCCGTCGGAATCAAAGCTTACTATGGTTCCGTCTGCATAACCTGCTACTGTTCCGTTGTCGCTGGAAGAAAAGGCCGTGATAGGCGAATAGTTTTCATAGGACCACAAGCGTTTCCCTGTTTCATCCAGCTTGGCAAAGCTTGTTCCGCCTGGCTGCATCATGAAAATCCTGTCTTCGTCAAAATAAGGGAATCCAGGTTCTTCGATGGTGCCTGCCTTGGTTCCGTCTGCAAAATAAAAATCTGTCTGGACATTGTCCTGAAGGTAAGGACTGTACCATTTGTCTGAAATCGCTGCCTTGAATGGGCATGTTGTCAGGCTGTCGATCTTGCCTTCAGCTGTAAAATAACCGATTTTGTTGGAAAGCTTGAACGGAATCAGTTCCTCTCCTGCATCTGCCTTGCGTGAATGGTTGATATCTTCAGTCCACTCAGGGGTGAAATGGATTTCTGTTCCTGCAGGACGCATGGAAAAGATTATGTATAGTATACAAAAAATGGAAAGTGCCGGTATAAGATAGTTTCTTTTTTTCTTATTGAAATTCATGGGAACATTTTATAGAAAAAGCCTAAAAA
>JAGHUO010000096.1 GCA_018064785.1 Candidatus Treponema equi | reverse complement strand
CTCATGTGCACTGATGAATTCGTTAAGTGGCCTGTAGTTTTCTGGAGATACAGAAGCAAGATATGGCTCAAGAACATCACAAGGGAGAATGTTGCATGATTCAGTGTTCAAATAAAAATGCATCGGAAGAAGCAAAAAAATTGCTCCAGTTTCTTAATGATGTTGCTGGAAAGAAAATAATCACTGGACAGCATACACAGACAAATCCCATGGAAGAGGTTTCCTACATAAAATCTGTCACAGGTCATGAGCCTTTCCTTCGTGGTTTTGAGCTTCTTGGATATTCTCCAAACATCAACTATGACGATGCTGATGAAGCCTGTCTTACTGAAATCAAGGAAAACAAGGGAACCATGGAAACAGCCCTGGAGTGGGCAAAGTCAAAGGGGGCTTCTGATATCAATTGCATTTTGACATTCAGCTTCCACTGGTTTTCTCCTGTTGGAGGACGGGATAAAAGCTTCTATGCAAAGAACACCGACTTTGATCCTGAGAAAGTTCTTGTTAAGGGAACACCAGAGAATAAAGCTTTTTATGACGACCTGGACCATATCGCAGTGATTCTTGAAAAATTCCGGCTGGAAAAAATACCTGTTCTTTGGCGCCCATTCCATGAAAGCTATGGAACATGGTTCTGGTGGGGAAGCAAAGGTCCGGAGGTAGCCAGCAAATTATATCGAATGATGTTTGACTATTATGTCAATGAGAAGCATCTGGACAATCTTGTATGGGTTTGGAACTGTGATGTTGCTTCCGCTTATCCGGGGGATGATTACGTTGATGTCAATTCGGTCGATATCTACCTTGAGGAAAAGAAAAATACTGATTACAGGGCGGAATATGAAAAGCTGGTAGGTGCTTGCGGAAAAAACAAAGTTGTTGCCCTTGCAGAAGTAGGATACAACCCTGACGTGGAACTTCTTTCTTCATCGAGAATTCCTTGGGCATATTACATGACCTGGAGCAAGGAATTTGCCATGGATGGTATCCGTAATACAAAGACGGAACTTTGCCAGATGTATTCAAGTGACTACAGTCTGAAATTATGATATATTTTAATCATGTTCAACAGTCTTAATGGAATCATTACAGGAAAATTTCCTCAGAAATTATATATAGATACCCACGGAATCGAATGGGATGTTACATGCCCTGACAGTGCTCTTGAGAAACTTCCTGATGTCGGCAGTGAAGGACGTGTTTTTGTCTGGATGCAGCATACTGACAATCTCATGAATCTCTATGGTTTTGCTTCTGACCGTGACCGTTCCCTTTTCTTTGATCTTTTGAAGGTTGACGGAATTGGACCTAAGGGCGCTGTTAAGATCATGAACGGCATCACTACAGATCAGCTGGTCTCAATTCTTGAAAACGGTGATCTTGGACTTCTTGAAAAGGTACCAGGAGTAGGAAAAAAGACTGCCGCTAAAATGCTTCTTCAGCTTAAAGGCAAACTTACATTGGAAAGCGACACTGGTTCAGGACCTTCTAAGAAAGCTGCCTCTCCATATGCCGATGTAATCAGCGCCCTTGTTGACATGGGATATGATAAGGCAAAGGCAGGGGATGCTGTTGCAAAAATTGCAGAGACCCTTGCATCCGATGAAAGTTTTGCAAAATCTGGACAAAGCCAGAAGGAAGATCTTATTTTCCGCCGTGCCATTGTTGAACTTGCTAATTGATTGGAGCTATAGATGATTAAAAGTGTGAATGCAAGAAGTGCCCATCCAAAAAAGAATTCTCCAGAAGATGATATGAACATTGTCTCTCAGCTGGCATCTCAGGCTGCTGCTGGACGTGCAATGGAAACGGGTGCTTCTTCCATGAATATTGTCCGTGCCAATGATGGCATGTTCAATGAAAGTGCAATCGTACGTCCTGATGTGATTACGGAAGACGACAGTGGTGAAGGAAACCTTCGTCCTCTTTGTCTTGATGATTTCATGGGGCAGAGTGAAATAAAGAAAAATCTTGGAACCTTCATAAAGGCCGCAAAGGAACGTGGTGATGCATTGGATCATCTTTTTCTTATAGGACCTCCTGGTCTTGGAAAAACAACACTTGCCCAGATCACTGCCAATGAGCTAGGCGCTGATTTTAAGGTGACTTCGGCACCTGCGTTGGATAAGCCAAAGGACCTTGCCGGTATTCTAAGTACCATCACTCCAAACACAGTTTTCTTTATCGATGAAATCCATAGATTGAAGCCTGCCATTGAAGAAATGCTTTATATCGCAATGGAAGACTTTGAGCTTGACTGGGTCATAGGACAGGGAGCAGCCGCACGTACTGTTCGCATCCCAATTCCGCATTTTACCTTGGTTGGCGCAACGACAAAAGCCGGAATGGTTTCCAAACCGCTTCAGACACGCTTTGGCATCATACAGAGATTCAATTTCTATACCCGTGAGGAACTTGCAAAGATCATCCATCGTTCTGCAAATATTCTTGATGTGGCAATAGATGACGACGCAGCTCTTCTTATGGCTGACTGCAGCCGTGGTACTCCTCGTGTCACAAACAGAGTTTTACGGCGAATGAGGGATTTTGCTCAGGTTGAAGGAAGCGGAAGAATCACAAAAGCTATAGTAGTTGATGGCTTAAAGAGGCTTGGAATCGACAGCATGGGCCTTGAAAACTACGACCGTGAAATTCTTCTTGCAATCATTGAAAAATTCGGTGGCGGTCCTGTAGGTGCGGAGACTCTTGCGATCTCCATCGGTGAAAGCCAGGATACTCTTGAGGACTACTATGAGCCTTATTTGATTCAGTGTGGTTTCCTTGTTCGTACTCCTCGCGGCCGTATGGCGACGGAAAAAGCCTACGAACATCTTGGGTTGAAGTACAATCCTGGTATGGGCAAAGGACAGGGCGAGCTTTTCTAGTTTTACCGTCTCTCCATTTGTAAAGAAACATTACATTCACTATAATAGGCCTCATGCAGACTTCAGATTTTAACTTTGAATTACCGGAAGAACTTATTGCCCAGCGTCCTAGTGGGGAACGAGGAAATGACAAGCTCATGTATCTCAACAAATCTACAGGAGCCGTAGAACATCATACAATGGCGGAACTGGTGGATCTTGTCGCTTCAGGTACCCTCATGATTTTCAATGACAGTCGTGTTCGCAGAAGCCGCTGCTACGGAATAAAGACAACAAGTGGCCGTGAACAGGAGTTCATGTTCTTGAATCCTATCGGTGATGGTTCCAGCTGGAATACGATGGTGAAGGGCGCCAAAAAGGTCAAGGTTGGAAATGAATACAAGTTCAATGATGGCAGCATAGGCATCATTCCTGAAGTCGTAGAAGGCTCTGAATTCCGCACGATAAAATTCGACAGGCCCATTGATGAAGCCTGGTTCGAACGTAACGGACATATCCCCCTGCCTCCTTACATCCGTCGTGAAGATGACGATACAGACAGCGAAAGATATCAGACTGTATATGCAAAGGAAACTGGTAGTGCAGCAGCTCCAACCGCAGGTCTCCATTTCACTGAAGAAATTTTACAGAAGCTTAAGGACAAGGGTGTTGAACTTGCATGGGTTACTCTTCATGTTGGCCTTGGAACTTTCCTTCCTGTCCGCGAAGACAACATTGAAGATCACAAGATGCATACTGAATATTATACTGTGTCAGAGGAAACTGCAGCGAAGGTCGCAAAGGCAAAAGCTGAAGGTCGTCCGGTACTGGCAGTCGGAACTACAAGTGTGCGAACTCTCGAAAGTGCCAGTGATGAAAATGGCGTTTTGATTCCTGGTACGCGGGGAACAAATATCTTCATGTATCCCGGCTACAGGTTCAAGGTAGTGGACCAGATGTTTACAAATTTCCACACACCTGAAAGCACCTTGATAATGCTTGTCTCCGCTTTTGCAGGGAAAGACAACATCATGTCCGCTTATGGTCAGGCTGTGGAAAATCGCTATAGATTCTTCAGCTACGGCGATTGCATGCTTATAAAATAAGGACCGTTCCTGTCATGTCAGCTGCTCAAAAGAATTTCTCAGCAGGTTCAGGAACTGGGCTTTGATTATTGGTGGCTCGTCCTCAAATATTTTTTCTGCCTTGTATACAGCCTTTGATTCTTCAATGAGATCATCGATCATTTTCTGCGAAAGCGGAAGTCTTGTACCGATTATCTTGTTTTCAAATTCCGGAGAATAGAAGACGGTGTTGCCTGCATAGACGATCCTGATGTTTGCGATCATGCCACGCTGTGTTTCCACGAGGAATGTGAAACTTCCGCTTAAAGAAGAAAGGGTGTTTGTAGGACCAATGCGTCTGAATATCTGTACATCCCATTCTTCAAGCGGAATTCTTATTTTTGTAAGGATTGATTTTTCCGGAATCCCATCAAATTTGCTGAACAGTACTGTTGTTGTATCTGTTACGCTTTTTATTTCAAGACGGGCGTTGAGGGCAAGAAGTGGGGCCCACATTGTATGCTTTATTTTTTTAGAGCATATGTTTCCACCTATAGTCGCGATGTTTCTTATCTGTTCCGTGCCGATGGATTTTATTGCTTCAAGGAAAAACTCTGGAAGACGGCCTGTTCCGGTTGTAAGGATTTTTGATAATGTTACGGCAGCTCCATATTCAATATATCGTTCATGCCTGTCAATGGTATTCAATTCTGGAATTGATCTGATTGATACGGATTTTTCCATGATTGAATCAATTTCAGTTCCCGTGCAACCTGCAAGGATCTGCAGTTCGTCAGTATTCTTAAAGTGGAATATTACATCTGCAAGGCTTTTTGATATCAGTACGGTTTTATTTTTTTGCATTTGTTTTTTTTCCTTCACGGGTATGCTTTGCGGCAATGGCGTATAGTATTCCGTTGGTAAAGGTTGTGTAGTCGGTGCAGCATGAATTCAGGTTTTTAATTGCAGTATGTATCTGTTCTATTGTAGGTCTGTAATATTTTTTCAAGATGGAGTAGGCCGTAAAGATTTTTCCAGCGTTGCAATATCCGCACATATGTATTCCTGCCTGTGAAAAACCTGTAACGATGTCCTGATACAAGGGATCATTTTTGAAATGCTCCAAAGTGATTATATTGCTGTCTCTTATTATTCCCATTGGAATTTTACAGCTTGGAACAGAGGTGTCGTCAAGGAGAACCATGCAGTTTCCACATATTCCGTTTTCGCAGCCGCATTTTACGCTGTAAAGATGTTCTCTGCGCAATACGTTGAGAAGGGTATCCGTGGGTTCCGCAGAGAGTACTACTTTTTTACTGTTCAGTGTCAGTGGAATCTTCATTGTTTTCCTTCTCCTTGTTTTCTTCTTCAATCTTGTTTTGTTCAGCCAGTTCTCTTTCCTGCTGTTCTCTCATAAGCAGTTTCTGTTCTTTGATTTTTCCATAGATGCTGTCGGACTTAAGAGGAATGCTGTTGATAGTACAGTTCAAAGCCTGTGTCAAAGCCTGTGTGAAGGCCGCTGGAATTACCTGGTATACAAGTTCTCCAATCTGGGAAGAATCTTCTTCTGACTGAATAAAGGAAATCTTGACCGGTGGATATTCAATACGGTCATCTTCATAGAGACATTCCAGCACTCGCTGGATTGCAAGTTTGATTGATGAAGATGCTGCCTGGGTGTTGAGAATTTTTCCGCCATCAGCGACGATGTTTATGCTTCGTATGTGCTCGCGGTATGTACATGGATTTATTTCAAGCTCAAGAATCGCAGCGATAAATGATGTGCTGTGGAATGGTTTTCCCGAGAAAGCTTCGTGATCCCAAACATTTTTCTGAACACTGGCGATTTTCTTTTTTACTGTGAACGGCAGCTTCTCTGTCGGTTTTCTTTTCTTTATGGCAACACAGCATTTCTTAAGCAGTGAGGTCATTATGCTTATGCTGGAATATACGTTTTCAGGCAACGTAGGTTCTTCGCCATTTTTGAATGTAGAGTTGAAATAGACTTTCGAAGGTGATATCTCAAGAATTTCGGAAACCGTCTTGGAACAGATGTCTTGGATGGAGGCCGAAACAGGAGGACATAATATCGTTACTGTTGAATCTTCCTCGAGAGTTACTTCAAGAGATTGTGAAGATTCATAGACTTCAGATCCATAGTAGCCTGTTCCTTCAAAGGCACAAGCAAGACCAATTCCTCTCATAGGAGAAGAGAAGAGAGAAACATATTCCTTTGGCCCTGACTTCATTTTCCAGTCATTGGAATCAAGGTGATATGAGGCATATTTTCTGTTGTAGTCACTTTTTTTTGCGACGGCTTCCAGTCCTTCTGAGAATTTGTTTATTGAAAAAATAAACGGTGAATTTTTATTTTTGTTTTTTGCGTCTGTTTTTCTATTGCAGTTAAGAAGCCGGAATTCCAAAGGTGTCAAATTGCACTTCTGGCAGACAAGGTTTGCCTGATTTTCCACCGCATAGAAAGCCGCAGAATCTATAAGCTGGATGTCAATTGAAGATGCTGGATTTTGTGAGCTTGTTGCTTTTGCCTCGATGAGGATGTTCTCCGGTGTATAAAGTCCGCATGCGGCAATGGAAAGTCTGTCGATGATTTCCTGCGCAAAAGGATTTGCGAAACCTGCATCTACTTCGATTGTTACCTTCATGGCAATAAGTTTGCCTTCTGCATTGACTGCTGTCTTATGTGTTATCTTTATTGGCTGGATTGTGTTTAGGAATTTATCCTGCTCTGTGCGTGAAAAAACAAGTTTGACAGGTTTTCCACATTTCTTTGAGGCACATGCTACCTGGCATGCGATGATACTGTTGTACCATATGCTGTTTGTTCCTCTGTTTGTTGAAATTGTTTTCTTAAGGTTAAGGTACTCTGGCTTGATTGCCATTGTCTCTGAAACAATCTGTCTTAGACTTCCAAGCCATTGTGTTGGAGTCAGTATCGTTAGAGTCTCGTCTTTCCAGAAACATAACCCACCGTTGGGTTCTCCGTAGTCTGAAGTCTTGAAAGCGTATGACCATTCATTTTCAACGATGTGCTCCGCATTTTCAAAAACATTATCAATTCCGAGAATTTCACCGTCTTCGTTCTTTTCCCAGCATGGACCAAACTTCAATGTGCGTTCGGCAAGAAGGTCTGAAAAGAATTCTTCTTTGATTTCTTTTAGCTCTTCTATTTCTTTATTCTGTTTTTGGATTGCGCGCTTGGATATTTTTTTCTCAGGATTTTCAAGGTTCTCAAGATTTTCCTGTGCCAGCAATTCTTCGTCTGGCAGATAGTCTTCGATTGTATTTGTATCTACTGTGATCTCAAGTTCATCTACAAGAGAGTGGAGTTTGTTTTCATCCGGTCCAACAAGAAGTGCCAAAGGTTCTCCTTCATAGGAGATGTTTCCTTCACAGAATACCGGAATTTTCCCGCGTGGTGTATCGATGAGGTTTGTGCCTGGAATATCTCTTGCGGTGACAAGATAATAACCTTCAGGAAGATCCGGATGATAAATTGATTTAATGATACCTTCGCTTGCAGGGCTTCTTACTGTGACGGCGAAAAGCATTCCGTCCATGGTCAAGTCACTGTAGAATTCTTTCTGAAAAGAAACCTTTGAAGTTTTTGATGCTGTGACTTTTTTAGCCATGATATTTTTCTCCGGTTTTCTTTACGCAGTCAATGACGTAATCTGTCATCTCTTCCGTCATGTCAGGCCAGAGTGGAATTGATATTGTTTCAAGATATTTCTTTTCTGCTTCCGGAAAATTTTCTGCCTTGAAATCTGGGTATAGATTCTTCCAGTATGAAAAATGAAAAATCGGAATGAAGTGCATGGAAACGCCAAGACCCATTTCCTGAAGTTCCTTGGCAAAAGTGTTTCTGTCGCAGTTCAGCTTTGTAAGATCAAGTCTCATAAGATAAAGATGACAGGAATCACCTTTTGAAGTAGGCGGAATCTTTATGAAGTCAAGCTTGCTGAATTCCCTGTTGTATTTTTCAACATGTACTTTTCTTTTCCTGTCGAACTCATCGGCCTTTGCCAACTGGATGCGTCCTATTGCGGCAAGTATGTCAGGAAGATTGCTTTTGAATCCAGGTGCAATTATGTCGTATTCCCAACTTGCCTTTGTAGATGTATATCTATCCCATGCATCGCGGTTCATTCCGTGAAGACGCATCTGTGTCATACGTTTTGCCAGGTCGTCGTCGTCGGTAGTTATCATTCCGCCTTCACCGGTGGTTATGGTTTTTGTCGCATAGAAACTGAAGACTCCGATATCTCCTATGGTTCCTGCAAACCCCATGTCTGTTGGTGACGGAAATGAATGGGCGCAGTCTTCGATGACACGCACGCCATATTTCTTTGCGATTTCCATGATGCGTTTCATGTTGCAGACATTGCCAGCGATATGAACCGGAACAATGGCGACTACATTTTTACCTTTGTCGCTTTTGAGGATCTTCTCAATGGATTCCGGATCAATGGAATAGGTGTCTTTCTCAATGTCAGCAAAGTAAACGTCCCCATCAAGATGTCTGGCGCTTGCTGCTGTAGAAACAAAGGTGTAGGGCGTTGTGATTACGGCCTTTCCGCGGCATACTCCGCAGGCTTCCATGGCCATGATCATTCCGCTTGTATTGCTGTTGACCGCAAGTGCGTGCTTTGAACCAACCTTGTCTGCAAATTCTTTTTCAAACTGGTGGGCTTCATTTCCTGTAGTGAGCCAGCCGGAACGAAGGACTCTGATTGCGGCTTCTTCTTCTTCCTTGCCAACAGATGCCTTGAAAAATGGAACCGTCATATTGTTTTCTGCCATTAAAGAACCACCTTTACTGAAGTTGCCATGTCGATCTGCAGACCTTCTTTTTCTTTTTCAATATAGAAATTGTCCAGGGTAGGGACAGCCTTTCTCAAAATCTGCTTGAGTTCAATACTGTTGCGGTAAAGCTTTTCCTGCCCCTTGGTGAATGTGCAGATCGGTTTCAGTTTTTCTATCAACTCGTCAAGGACAAATGTCTTTGGTGGAATGTTCGTAAGCACAAGAATTTTTTTGTATTCCGTAGGAGTTGGATTTTCCTCATCAAGCCATAACGGTTCCTCAAGACGTTCTCCACGCCTGACTCCGATGAACTGTATCTTTATCTCTTCATCCGGAGTGAAACCTGAGAATTTGATTATCTGTCTTGCAAGATCGACAATTTTAATAGGATCTCCCATATCAAGAAGGTAGCTGTGGCCATTCTTTCCGACACCACCTGTCTGAAGAACCAGGGAACATGCTTCCGGAATCGTCATGAAATATCGTTCCATCTCTGGGTCTGTGACAGTCACCGGTCCTCCGTTTTTTATCTGCTCCATGAAGATTGGAAGTATGGATCCGCGGCTTCCAAGAACGTTGCCAAAACGGACGAACATGAAGGACTGGTTTTCCTTTGCCTTTTTTGAATATTCGTTTACAAGTTTTTCACAGAGCATCTTGCTTACACCGTAGACGCTTACAGGATCCACAGCTTTGTCGGTCGAAATGAGCACGAATTTTTCCACGTTGAATTCAAGGGCGGCGTCAAGAAGGTTCTTTGTTCCGAATACATTGTTTTCGATTGAGGCTACGGAATTTTCTTCCATCATCGGTACGTGCTTGTATGCGGCGCAGTGGAAGATCACATCGGCGTGTGTATGTGAGATTATGTAGCGTACGTATTCCGCATCTTTCATGTCTCCAATAATCGGAACTACTGAAGCTTTCTGTCCTATGCCCTCGTTCTGGAGTACGTGCAGTTCGCGGTAAATGTTTACGATGGAATTTTCGCCGTGTCCAAAAAGATATAGTCGTTCGGCACCGCCTGAAAGAAGCTGCCTTGCAAGTTCACTTCCTATGGAACCTCCTGCACCGGTTATGAGTACTCTTTTCCCTCTTAGATATGAAAGGCTTTTTGTAAGCGGAATGACAATAGGCGTCCTTCCAAGTATGTCAACCGGATTGATGTCTCTTGCCTGAATGAAATGAGCCTTGCCGTCGATTACCTGGCTTATGCTTGGAAGAATTTTTATCTGTGTAAAACCACACTTCTTGAGGGCAGAGTAGATTTCCCTGATTCTGTCAGTGCCTGCGCTTGGAATCGCAATGAGAGCCTGGTCGCTTGCTGGATCCGGATGCAATGCATCCGCCATGTTTTCGATAGGACCCAGTACAGGAATTCCGTCTATTTTTGTTCCGATAAGGTTTTTGTCGTCATCAAGAAATGCAGTGACATCGCCGTATATTTTTTTTGCCTCAATGTCCTGTGCGATCATACGGCCCGCAAAACCAGCGCCGATAATGTATAGTCTGCTTTCGTTGTTGTTCATGTTCCCCTCTGTGTACCCAATGAATGCAATATGCTGTCAAAGTGAGATCTTCTTGACTTCCTCTACAAATTCCTCCAGGTTGTTGAATTTCCTGTATACGCTTGCAAAACGAATATAGGCAACCTTATCAACAGTATGGAGTCTCTTGAGTACAAGTTCGCCGACCGTAGCTGTCGATATCTCACGGTCAGCCTTTCCTACGGAATATGCCTCGTCTTCTATCTCGCTGATGATCTGATCTTTCATGTCTGTGGAAACAGGTCGTTTTTCAAGGGCTCTTTCAATACCTTTCGCAATTTTTGAACGGTCAAAAGGCTGTCTTCTGCCGTCGCGTTTGACAACCATGAACTGTTTTTCTTCGATTCTTTCAAAACTTGTAAATCTCTGTCCGCATGACAGGCATTCTCTTCTGCGTCTTATGCTTTCGCCGTTTGCCAGCTGTCTGGATTCAAGAACTTTATCGTCAAAACTGCCACAATATGGACATCTCATTGTTTGTTTTATCCCCTATGTTAAATTATTTACTATAATAGCAGTGATACATCATAAAAACAAGTGTGGAATGAAATAATGAAGCAGGCGGAATTTAAATTTGCAAAAAAAATGAAAAAAAATAAAAAAAATACTTGACATTATTTAAAATCGGCTATATATTCTTCGTCACCGTCACATGAGACGGTAGCTCAACGAAAGTTGAAAGCTCTTTGACAGAAACAGTGAAGGAAAACAAAGACAAAACTTTATATGTCAGCAAAATGAAATCAGCTGGGTTCTTCAGCTGACCTGAAAATCAATTCTAGATTAATGGATTGGGACAGGAAATCGAAATGGTAATCTTTGGGCTTCGGCCCTGAGAATAAATCATGGAGAGTTTGATCCT
>JAGHUO010000131.1 GCA_018064785.1 Candidatus Treponema equi | reverse complement strand
GTCCTGTTTACTTTTTTAAGAACTTCCTCATCGGCGCTTTGAAGACCAAACTGAAGGCTGCATGGTATTTCCGCAAATGCCTGGGCCAGCTGGCGGTCAATGAATTCCGCACGGGCCTCAAAATAGTAGAATGTATCCGGTGTCTTTTTCTTTATGAGCCTAAGCATGTCCAAGGCACGCTGTTTTCCGGCATTGTATGTAGGATCAAGAACAAAAACCTGCGGAACCTTGTTGCGGGCAAAGTAGTCAAGTTCCTTCTCAAGGCGTTCAATAGGGAAATATTTTATCTTCTTCTCACCACGGCTTTCATAGCAATAGGAACATTTAAAAGGACATCCTCTTGCAAGTTCCCAAAGGGCACCGCCGTATTTTTTTACATCCAGTGTACCGTCCAGATAAGGTGAAGAAAGATTCTCGACAGGACAAGGCATGGCACGCATTACCTCACCGGAAACACATTTATCAGACAGTCCGTCATTTCTATAGACACCCCTGAGTTCCGGGAGTCTGCCGCCAGCAAGATCAGCCAGAAGATTTACAACAACCCCCTCGCCTTCACCTGCAGTAAGCCAGTCAAAATTTATGAAGTTGCATGGATTTGCAGTCACCTCAGGCCCGCCTGCAATGGTGATCACATCAGGCTTTTTGCTTTTCACAAGACCACATAGATCTTCAAGGACTTTTCTGTTCCATACATAGACACTGAAGGATACGGCATAAAGATCTTTGCAGGAACAAATGTCAGCTGAAATCTTTTCAAGGTCATAGGACTTCTCAAGAGAAAAATCCATGAGGTTTGCGGAGAATATTTCTTTCGTTTCGGAAGAATGGTTGATGGCAGAGCATATGCAGGCAGCCCCTAAAGGCAAAGCCTGCGGCGAAGTTTCTACCAGTGCAGTTACGCACAATATGCTCTTTTTCATACTTTTCTAGTTTGTCTTTTTCTGGAAATGGCTGAATGTCATTCCAAAGCTTGCACGGCCCTGTGTTACTGAACGCAATGTTGTTGTGAAACCAAACATTTTTGCCATTGGAGCCTGTGCATGGACAACAGAACCACCGGCCTTGTCTTCCATGCTCTGGATCATTCCGCCACGCTGTGTAACCTGGCTCATGGCATCACCGACGAATTCAGTTGGGCTTTCAATGTCAACGTTCATGACAGGTTCAAGCATCTCAGGATTTGCAGAACAGCAAACCTTGTCAAAGGCTTCCGCTGCGGCTGCCTCAAAAGCAAAAGTAGAAGCTGTTGCTTCATCATACTTAATGCCCGTAACAGTAATGGCTGTATCAGTACAAGGATATCCCCACTTGATACCTGAGTTAAAGCATGCTTCCATGCTGCTCTTAATGGCATCGTAGATTTCATCAGGAATATTGTTGTCCATAACAGTACATGTATAAAGATTTCCGCTTCCAGTTTCGCGAGGTTCGCAGTGAACTGTAAGGCCTGCGGCATTTTCCTTTCCTGCAAGAACACGGCTGTAGTCTTCTGTGTAATCTGCAGAACTTGTAACAGCTTCGCGATATGTAACCTGAGGAGCACCAACACGGCATGCAACCTTGAAGTCATCACGAATGCGGGTAACAAGAACATCAAGGTGAAGCTCACCCATTCCGCTTATAACCAGCTGACCTGTTTCCGCATCATCGCGGGAAGTAAAGGTTGGGTCTTCGCGGCTAAGGATTTCCAAAGTTTCCTTAAGTTTGTCGCTGTCGCTCAATGTTTCAGGTTCAATTGCAATGGAGATAACTGGTTCAGGGAAGTTTACGCTTTCAAGAAGAACTGGCATTCCTTCACTACCGATGGTGTCACCAGTCTGTGCAAGCTTAAGGCCAACGAATACGGCGATGTCACCGGCGCTTACGCTGTCCATCTGTTCCATATGGTTTGCATTGACGCGAAGAATTCTGTTTACGCGTTCACGCTTCTTTTTTGCAACGTTGTATATCTGGGAACCTGTAGTGATCTTTCCCGAGTACATGCGTACAAAGCAAAGGATTCCGGCTTCACGGTCATACTGGATTTTGAAGACAAGTCCGATAGGTGTCTTTGCATCAGGATCGCAAGGAACATCAATTTCTGTTTCTTCATGCTTCTTGATCTGGATTCCCCTTGCAGGTGGAATATCAGTAGGACATGGGAGATATTCTGTAATGGCATCCATCAAAGGCTGGATACCCTGGTTGTGGCGGCTTGAACCACAGAGGAAAGGAACAATCTTTCTTGTGATGACTGCATTTCTCAAGGCTGTTTTGAGCTGTTCGTTTGTAATCGTTTCGCCTTCAAGGTAGAGCATTCCAAGGTCATCATCTACGGAAGCAATGGCATCGATCATCTTTTCGCGCCATTCTTCTGCAAGAGCCTTGTTTGCATCGCTTATATCAGTAACTTCAAAAGTCTCACCGTCGTCGTCAGCATTCCAGCGGATTTCCTTCATCTCAAAAAGGTCGATGACGCCTTCAAAATTCTGACCTGCTCCCATTGGAACCTCAAGAGCGACAGTCGAACATCCAAACTTTTCCTTTACGTCCGCCATGGCCTCAAAGAAGTCAGCGCCGATTCTGTCCATCTTGTTTACAAAACAGATACGTGGAACATTGAATTCATCAGCCTGCCTCCAGACTGTTTCTGTCTGTGGCTGAACATGGCCGACGGCACAGATTACCGCAACGGCACCGTCAAGAACGCGAAGGGAGCGCTCAACTTCCGCCGTGAAGTCAACGTGGCCCGGAGTATCGATGATGTTGATCTTGTATCCTTTCCATTCCGTTGTAATGGCAGCAGAGGCAATCGTGATACCACGTTCCTGCTCCTGCTTCATGAAGTCCATTGTAGCGGCACCATCATCAATTTCACCAATCTTATGAATTTTTCCTGAGTAATAGAGAATGCGTTCTGTAGTAGTTGTTTTTCCGGCATCAATATGAGCCATGATTCCGATGTTTCTCATCTTTGACAAATCGTCTGACATAACATTTTCCTGATATAAAGAGAATAAAGTACCCGATTTTACCAAATTTTGCCATCATCCACAATATATTGAAAGAAACACGTTCATGGAAACAGTACATGACAATCTATTTTCATAAGAATCTTTACCCAAAAGCAATATTTCCACTATCAAATTTGTCCATTATGGTATATCATTATTAAAATAGATTTAAAAAAGGTCTCAAAAGTGGACATATGAAAAAGTGTGAACTATAATTTTATTGGGGATTTTATATGACAACCTTACTTATTGTAGACGATTCTGAAATTGACCGTGCGATTCTCAAGAACATCCTTACATCGTACTATAATGTAATTGAAGCTGAATCAGGATATTCTGCACTTGAGATTCTTAGCAATCCTTCACTTAAAATTGATGGTCTCATATTGGACATAAACATGCCTGGACTTGGTGGTTTCGAAGTTCTAAGTCTTCTTGACAAGTCCCGCCACGCCGGAATGCATGTCATTCTTATTTCTGCGGAAGCACAGAAAAACAACATCATCAAGGCTGCAAACTTTGGTGCCGCAGGCTTCTTCAAGAAACCATATGACAGTGAGCAGGTCCTCACAAAGCTCAAGTCCCTCTACTCTCATAGGGAAGTCGCACCTACAACCGTATCGAGCCTTTCAGCCGGAAACGGTATCGTCACAGATACTGAGCTCCGCGCCACAGCAGTATATGCAGAAAAGCTCCGCCGTGTTTACCTTACGTATCTCATGAGTGAAAAGAAAAACGACGCCCTATACATCCATGTAAGCGAAATCGTGCACATCCTTCTTGAAAATTACTTTGCCCTAAAGGCACCACGTGACCTTACACCAGAAGGCATTGAGATCATAAGCCAGGCAGCCTACTTTTATGACATCGGTCGTTCAATCGTGCGCCAGGAAAAGTTCAAGGTTGTATCTCAGGCTGACATCGATGAAATTCCTGCGACCCATACAATCGCCGGAGCAGACTTCATAGCAATCAACTCAAGCCCTAATGTCGCTTTCTTCGTAAAGGTCGCATCGGACATATGTATGCACCATCACGAAAGATATGATGGACGCGGAATGCCACACGGACTCAAGACAACAATCAACAACATCTATACACAGATGTGTGCCATTGCCATCGAGTTCTGCCAGCATTTCTTCTCTGATTCAGTCGAACATCCAGGTTTGCCAGAATACAACAATGCCATCAACTCGATTGAAGCCGACAGAGACGCATTCCGTCCGGATGTAATAGAACTCCTTACAAACAGCAAGGACGACATCATTTCTCATTACAGCAAGTAGTGATTTACTGCATTGCATGCAAAACACGTAAACAGTATACTTAACCCATGAATTACGGTTATTTCAGAGTTGCGTGTACCAGTCCTTCTCTTTGTGTTGCAGACACTGAGTCTAATGAAAAAGAAATCATCTCACTTGTAAAAAAGGCACAGGCGGAACAGGTAAATCTACTTGTTTTCCCGGAGCTTTCCTTGACAGGATACACCTGCCAGGATCTTTTTCAGCAGAAAACCCTTGAAACAAAATCAGTGGAAAGCCTCATTTCAATCTGCAGGAAGACAAAGAACACAGATGTGCTTTTTGCTATAGGACTTCCAGTGACCTTTGAAGGATGCAGATACAACTGTGCCGCATTCATCCATCACGGAAAAATTCTCGCCATGATTCCAAAAACATTCATTCCAAACTATGGGGAATTCTACGAGGACCGATGGTTCCGCGGATGGGACCGTGAGACGACTGAACTTGACCTTTGCAAAGGCTTTGAAAACATTCCATTTGGAACAGACATAATCATTCAGGATTCCGAAGATTCCATGGTAAAAATAGCCGCGGAAATATGCGAGGATCTTTGGGTTCCCCTTGCACCTTCAACAAGACATGCACTCAATGGAGCAACAATAATCGCAAACCTGAGCGCAGGAAATGAAGTCGCAGGAAAAGCAGATTACCGCAGGATGCTTGTGGCTGCCCATTCAGCTAAGACAGTCAGCGCATACATCTATGCCAACGCAGGCCATGATGAAAGTACCACTGATATGGTTTTCAGCGGACACAATCTTATATGCCTGAACGGTTCCGTAAAGGAAGAAAGCCGTCTTTTTGAAGACTCCGGAAAGCTTTTCATATGCGACATAGACCTTGAAAGAATCATGCAGGACAGACTCAAGTCCACAACTTACGCAAAGGGTACTGATTTCATCTCAGGCGACTACCGATTTGTAACAACTACATTCAAAGACAACAAGTTTGAACCAAAGACATGTACAAAATTAAAGGACTACATAGATCCGCATCCATTTGTTCCGTCTGACCTCTCAAAAAGAAAGGAAAGATGTCTTGCCGTAATCGAAATGCAGTCGGAAGGTCTTGCAAAAAGATTGCGCCACATCCATGCAAAAAGCGCAGTAATTGGATTAAGCGGAGGATTGGACAGCACCCTCGCCCTTCTTGTAACGGCCCGTGCCTTTGACAAATGCGGACTTGACCGCAAGAACATCCAGGCAATTACAATGCCAGCCTTCGGAACAACAGACAGGACATACAGGAACGCATGCCTCCTTGCAGAAAAGACAGGTTCAACACTCACTGAAATCGACATAAAGAAATCGGTTACACAGCACTACCTGGATATTGGCCATGACATAAACATCCATGACATCACATACGAAAACGGCCAGGCACGCGGAAGAACCTACATCCTCATGGACTATGCAAACAAAACCGGTGGTCTCGTAATCGGAACAGGCGACCTGAGCGAGCTTGCCCTTGGCTGGTGTACCTACAACGGAGACCACATGTCAATGTACGGCGTGAACTCAAGCATTCCAAAAACTCTCGTAAGATATCTTGTAAACTGGTTTGCCGATGACGCAAAAGAAACAGGAAACACCCAGCTGTCAGAAACTTTAACCGACATCCTCAACACTCCAGTCAGTCCGGAACTGCTGCCTCCTGAAAACGGGAAAATCAGCCAAAAGACAGAGGAACTTGTAGGACCTTATGAACTCCATGATTTCTTCCTCTACTATGTCCTTCGCTGGGGATACAGTCCAAAGAAAATATACTTCCTTGCCTGCAACGCCCTCGAAGGCAAGACCGCGGAAGGAACGGACCTTGTATACACAAAGGAAATAATCCTTAAATGGTTAAGATCCTTCTACAGAAGATTCTTCTCCCAGCAGTTCAAGAGAAGCTGCATGCCTGACGGCGCCAAGGTCGGAACTGTAAATCTGAGTCCACGTGGCGACTGGAGGATGCCAAGCGATGCAAGCGCAGCCATCTGGCTCAAGGAATGTGACGAACTATGCTAAGCTACCAGCACGAATACCACGCAGGAAATCATGCGGACATCCTTAAGCACATCTGTCTTTGTTCTATTCTTGATGGATTGTGCAGAAAGGAAAAGCCTTTTACGATCATTGATACCCATGCAGGCGCCGGCATATTCAACCTGAACGACGAACGCGCATTGAAGACAGGAGAGGCAAAGGAAGGGATTCAGTACCTTAAATCATTGTCGCTCTCTAGCTGTCCTTCCGCAGCAGGTCTCTATCTTTCAAAGGAACTTCCCTACCTTGAACAGGGATTATATGCAGGCACTCCTGAACTGGAACGTCTATTTGCACGCAAGGGAGACCAGGTTCATCTTGTTGAAAAACACCCTCAGGCTCTTGAAGCCCTTACGGCAAACATGGCCATGCCTCTGCATGTCTCAGAAGGACTTGCAAAATCCTCTGTCATGCCAAACATACACAACAAGGACAGCTACAAGGCCGTATCTGCATTGACACCACCTCTTGTAAAACGAGGCCTCATAATCTGCGACCCAAGCTATGAAGATGCGGAAGACTACAGGAAAGCAACGGAAGCATTGAAAACAGCACGCCGCAAATGGAACACCGCCATAATCGCCCTATGGTACCCTTTGATCACAAGACGTAAAAATGAAACAGTCCAGATGCTGACTGAACTTGAAGACTATGGAAAACTGGGAACTACACCATGCGAAAGCTTCAAGGTTGAACTTGTTGTCCGTGATCCCGAAGAGATGCAGGAAGAAGAGGGACCACACCTTTATGGAAGCGGCATGTTCATAATGAATCCACCCTACATGCTGCAGGAGAACATGAAGGAAGTCGCAGAGTGGCTGGCACAGATATTTAGAAAATAATATTCCATCAAAAGAAGATCTATGACAATTATTTGTTGTATTCGTCTTCCCTTATTGTAATGTTGCCAAGATGGACGGCCTCGCTGTATGACCATGTATAGCTGGTATCTTTTCCAGACGAAAAGGCCCACATGTCCACATACCATACTTTGTCCTCAGTAAAGGAAGATGACCATTCAACATCATCATCCCCCTCTTCAGGAACGGGATTGTCATCATCATCCTTGTTGAATTCAAATCCAATTTTCTTAGAGCCTGATGTCTTGAAACGCTTAGGATAAGCAAACAATTTTCCATCAATCTGTACTTCATTAGGATGGTTCAAGGCATCGGAAGCGATCTTATTAAGTCTGATATAGACCTTCTTATTATGACCTTTTATGAATGGAGTGTCATTTGAACTGCTGATTGTAAGAGGTTTGTATTTCTTTGTGTTTATTATGGTACTTGCGGCGGCAGAAATATCACTGGAGTTTACAGCGCTAGTTATGGTAGAAACACTTGAGGTCAACGTGGAGGTATTGTTGAAGATCTTATAATAGATCTCCGTGCCGGAAAACTTGAAATCAGAACCATCAAGATCAGAATTATCTCCGGAAACAACCTCAAAGTAGTCATAAAGGCGGTCTTCATTGGTATAGCTCACATCATGGCTTCTGGTGGGATATTTAAGATAATAGAGAGTTTCAAGACCACAACTTATAAAATATACCACAAACAAAAAAAAGCAGGCTGTGACGGAGGAAAATTTTCTTTTGAAAAATACACCGCACATACCTGCTTCCTTTATTTCGAACAACTGAAACCTGCGACTACAGGATCAATTCCTATATTTTACTCCGTCTTTCCTTTTGCCTGAAGGTCAATGATTCTGCTCTGGCTCATATTTGCCCATACATCGTTGGCATACTTTTCTGTAACCTTCTTGTATGTCTCAACAGCCTTGTCGAGGTTACCCATAGATTCCTGAACTCTTGCAGCGCTGAAAAGTGCGTGTGAAGCAAGGTAATAATCCTTTGTCTCTGCAGCAGAAACATAGTAACCATAAGCTTCTTCTTTATTTCCAAGTTCTTCACAGCAAACTGCAGCGTTGTGGCGGCAGATTGGTTCAAGATACATGTTCTTTGAGTTTGCGATGGCAGCAACATATCCAGCGAGAGCAGAAGAATAATCCTTCTTTGCAAAGTTTACTTCAGCTGCAAGGAAATTTGCACGTGCACCAACAAGACCGTTCATACCGCAGTATGCAGCAACATCAGCAAGAGCCTTCTCCTGTCTTGCAGAAACTTCAGCGTCTGTAAGTTCTGTTGACTTTACTGTGTACGCATATTCGATAGCATCAAGAGCTGCAAGACCTTTCTTTGTCTGTGAATCCTTGACACCAACAACAACACAAACTGCAACTGCAGCAACAACAAGTACGCCTACAGCTGCCAGGATTGGCTTTCTATTTTTTAAGATGATCTTTTCAAGTTTCTTAGAAATTGTTTCTTTCATTTTGATATCTGTCATTTTAGACTCCAAATTTTATTCAAATAGTTGAAATATTATATATTATAGGCCTTTCTTTTTCAATAGTAAAAACTTATTTCTTGATTCCAAGTTCCGTCATAAGCTTTGAGACGTAGGTCCTCTGGATGTCAAGAATCTTTGCAGCCGCAGTCTGGTTCCACCCGGTCTCATTGAGAATCTGTGTAAGATACTCTTTCTTAAACTGATTAAGGGCAGTCTTAAGCGTACGGTCTGTGGAGGCGGATGTCTCAACCACAGTACTGTTGATTCCGGCTGTCTTTTCTTCCTGCGGATTTTCAGTAGGCAACCTAAGGTCAGAAACCTGGATGAAAGGTGGTTTTCCGAATATACATGCCCTTTCGATTGTATTCTGAAGCTCACGGATATTGCCAGGCCACATGTAGTCAAGCATTGCTTTCTTTGCTGCTTCAGAAAAACCCTTGAAACTTTTGTGGGTCTCGGATTTATTGAGGAAGTACATGGCCAGATCGGCGATCTCATCCTTTCTTTCTCTCAAAGGCGGAACAGAAATTGGGAGAACGTTCAGACGGAAATAAAGATCCTTTCTGAAAGTTCCCTCTTCTATCATCTCTTCAAGATCACGGTTTGTGGCAGCTATGATACGGACATCTACACTGATGGTTTCACTGGAACCGACACGTTCAAACTTTTTTTCCTGAAGAACACGAAGAAGCTTTGCCTGCAGGTTAAGAGGCAATTCACCGATCTCGTCAAGGAACAGAGTTCCGCCATCTGCAGTCTCAAAACGACCTTTCACATCTGTAGTCGCATCGGTATAGGCACCCTTTACATGACCAAAAAGTTCCGATTCAAGGAGCGTAGGATTAAGGGAGGCACAGCTGACGCGAACAAGAGGCTTGTCCTTTCTTATGCTAAGAAGATGAACCTGTTCCGCAAAAAGTTCCTTACCTACACCACTTTCTCCGGTAATAAGAACCGATGAATTTATGGCAGAAGCTGACTTGATGTTGTCGAGCAAAGAAAGTATGACCGGATTTTTTGCTACAAATGGATGGTAATCTTTTCCAGCCGCAAAGGCATTCTTAAAGATAGTAAGCTGGTCATGGCTTTTCTTGAGAGAAACTGCGTTTCTATAGGCAATGGAAGCCTGGCGGCCAAAAATCTCAAGAAGAATCAAATCATTCTGTGTAAAATCCTGACCGTCATTCTTGTTGATTCCTTCAATGACACCGATACAGACACCCTCGATTTCAAGAGGGAAGCATATCATGTTGTGATAGAAATATTTTACGGCATCCTGAACTTCAAAATCGAATCGAGGATCATTGTTGCAGTCATTGATTATTACAGCTTGATTATGATTGGCGACCCAACCTGCGATGCTGTTTTCTCTAAGGGATTGTTTTTTTACTTCGTCTGATTTAGGGCCCACGCAAAGAGCAAATTCAAGGACCCCGATTTCTCTTCTGTATAAAAGAAGGTAGGCTGATTCACATTTAACCAAAAACCGTACTGACTCCAAAAGCGAAGCCAGCATGGTATTCGGATCAGATACACTGCTGTTGACAGCAGAGTATCTTTCGACGAGTGACTTAAGTCTATCAGTAGTTACTTTTTCACTCATCGATTAGTTTTACTGCTGGTCCTTGAGGCTGTCACCAATTGTGTATGCAGCGTCATCGTTGCTTGAAGACATGTACTGTGAAATTTCAGCACGGTCCTGAGCTCTCTTGTATTCCTTTACAGAGAATGCAACGCGTTCCTTTTCTACATCAATTGATACAACGTATACGTTTACCTTGTCACCAACATTGTACTTCTTAACTGCTTCCTCAAATGGAACTTCACGGTCATCGCTAAGGTTTGCTTTGTTAACAAGACCTTCGATTCCATTAGGAGCCTTTACGAAGATACCAAAGTCGTTGATAGATGTTACTTCACCTTCAAGTGTTCCGCCAACCTTGTATTCAGCAGCGAATGCCTTCCAAGGATTGTCTGTAAGCTGCTTAACGCCTACGCGGATTCTGTGGTTTTCAACATCACATTCTGTAACGATTACTTCAAGTTCCTGGTCAGCCTTGATTTCGCTGCCTGGGTGCTTGATCTTCTTTGTCCATGAGAGATCTTCACCAGCGAGGAATGCATCGATGCCTTCTTCAAGCTGAACGAATGCGCCGCTGTTTGTAATCTTTACAACCTTACCTGTGATCTTTGTTCCAACTGGATATTTTTCAGAGAGTGTATCCCATGGATTAGCAGTAACCTGCTTGAGACCGAGAGATACGCGACCTGCCTGGATATCATAACCAAGAATCATACACTGAACTTCATCGCCTTCCTTTACCATGTCAGATGGCTTAGAAATCTTCTTTGTCCAGCTGAATTCAGAAATGTGAGCAAGACCTTCGATTCCTTCTTCGAGTTCAATGAATGCACCGAATTCTGTAAGCTTTGTTACCTTTCCGCCTACGATATCATTTACATGGTACTTCTCTTCGAAGTGTACCCATGGATCTTCTGCGAAGTGCTTGAGAGAGAGGTTGATTCTCTTTCCCTCTGGATCAAGACGGATAACCTTGAGTTCGATTTCCTGTCCCTTCTTCACGAAGTCCTTTGGACGTGTAACGTGACCCCAAGACATGTCGTTGATGTGGAGGAGACCATCGAAGCCACCAAGATCAATGAATGCACCGAAACTTGTGAAAGACTTTACGGCACCCTTTACAGAATCACCAATCTTTACTGTTTCGAAGAACTTGTCACGGTTTACGTTGATCTGTTCCTCAAGATACTTGCGGCGGTTAACAACAACGTTGCGCTTTCCGTTCTGGCTGTAGAGACGAACTACGTAGAACTTTGACTTTACGCCAACAAGCTTATCTTCCTTTTCAACCTTCTGTGCATCAGCCTGGCTGATTGGGAGGAATGCGCTGATTCCACCACCAAGGTTAACCATATATCCACCCTTTGTTACGGAAGAAATTGTTCCGTCTACAGGTGTGTTCTGTTCTGCTGCTACCTTGAATTCTTCCCAGAGGCGCTTTTCATCAGCTCTCTGCTTAGATACAACTGGGCCATTCTTTCCAAACTGGCTTACGAGGTAAACTGTGATTACATCGCCTTCCTTTGGCAATTCACCGGCAAATTCAGATACAGGAATCTTTCCTTCTGACTTGCAGTTTACGTCTACAAATACTGTGTCGTCTGTTACAGCAACTACAGTAGCCTTTACATTGGCACCGTCTTCAACCGGCTCCATTTTGTTAATAGATGCTTCTAATTGTGTGTAAATGCTCTCTGAGCCCTGAGATACATTCTTTTCCACTTCCTTTTCCATAGCAAACCCTTTATGATTTAATTTTGCTAACGATTATCGCACAAACATCGTCAATCGT
>JAGHUO010000101.1 GCA_018064785.1 Candidatus Treponema equi | reverse complement strand
CGCTTTACCTGGTGACCAAAGTGTACACCTGATTCAAGCAAACTCTTCATGGTTACTACTGCCATTTGAGTACTCCTTCACCGGAAAAACCTTATGACCTTTCTTAGGCAGGTTCTTCCTTCCTGATCTTTTTCTCGTGACTGTCTATGCAGCCCGGATGATTTCGTAACATGGGATAAGCAAACAGCCTTCCTATGCCCGGCAAAAAACACGTTCTACGAACATGTCACTTATCTTTCGAAAAGTTTATATTTTTGCTCCGACAACATATCACATAGTTCGTAAATAGGCAACCCCATTATTGAACTTTCCGTTCCTTCTATCTTCTTTATGAAGCAGGAACCGTTTTCCTGGATCCTGTAGCCACCGGCAGCACCATGCCATTCGCTGGTGGAAAGATACCATTCGATGTCGCTGTCGCTCATTTCCGCAAATGTGACCTTGTTTACACTGGTCCTCAAGGACATGTAGCTTGTATTCCCGTTGTATAGGGCAACTCCGGTGACAACTTTATGGGTATTGCCGGAAAAAAGCTTGAGGAAACTGCGGGCTTCATCCACGTCCTTTGGTTTTCCGTAGATTTTATTCTTATATACAATGACAGTATCAGCCGCAAGAACCCATCCTATTTCATTTTCCTGGGCAATGCTGCGTACGACCGCGTTTATTTTTCTTGCGGCAAGGAATTCCGGTGCGTTTTCCGCCTTTATGTCCTTTGGTATGGTTTCGTCAATGTCTGCCGGATGAACAAAATAGGGGATTCCTAGGGATTTGAGTATCTGCTGTCTGCGTGGTGATGATGAAGCTAAAATTATGGGTTCCATGAATGATAATATACAAAAAAGAAAGGAAATTTTCTATACATGTTGTTATATAATCATTTTAGCTTTGATGGTTCCGCCTTGAGCCTGTCTCGTTGACAATACCTTGTCTTACCTATATCCTATTTGCTTGACTGAGAGATTAGCTCAACTGGATAGAGCGTTGGCCTCCGGAGCCGAAGGTTGTGGGTTCGAGTCCCGTATCTCTCGTTTGTAAAGCTGGGAGGAAAAAATGTTCGTTCATTTCTGGGGAGTTCGTGGATCATTGCCTAAGCCCCTAAACAGCCAACAGGTTCAGGCAAAACTTACTGCAGCCATAGCAAGAATGACACCAAAGGATCTTGAGTCTCCTGAATCAAAAATGAGATTCATATCATCTCTGCCGGACTGGATCTACGGTACATACGGCGGAAATACACCATGCGTCGAACTACGGTCAGGCAGCGGGGAAGTCATACTCCTTGATGCCGGTACAGGACTCAGAGATTTTGCCATCTACGGAAAACAGCCGGAAAGCAAGCACTATACTATTTTCCTTTCACATCTCCATTGGGACCATATCCAGGGATTTCCATTTTTTGGACCTTCCTTCAATCCAGCAGTGACCATAGACATCTATTCACCTTTTGAGAATGCCGAAGAATGCTTTGAAAAGCAGAGCTCGACTCCTTTTTTCCCGCCAAATGGATGCTGGAAATTCATAAAGAACCAATGCCATTTCCATACAATGGAGGAAGGAAAGCCTATCAACCTTTATGGCATGAAGGTTGAATGCCATAAGATGTTCCATCCGGGGGATTCCTATTCATATTCCTTTGAGGAAGAAAACAAGAAATTCATCTACTGCACCGATGCGGAACTTCAGTCAAGCGACTTTGACAAGAGCATCGAGCGCAATTTCTACTTCCAGGATGCCGACGTGCTTGTCCTTGACAGCCAGTACACCAATCCAGAAGCAGCAAAGAAGGTCAACTGGGGACACAGTTCTTTCAGCAAGGCCGTTGAATTTGCCTCCCTATGGAACGTGAAGGATCTTTATTTCTTCCATCACGAACCTGCTTACGACGACAAGAAACTTGATGCCATCCTTTCTGCGGGAATAAACTACCAGATGTACAATTCCGAAGGAACCAACGTCAAGATCCATATGTCCCGCGAAGGCCAGGAAATAGAAATATAATGAAGAAATTTCTCTCTGTTCTGCTGTCGGTTTTTCTCTGGATTGCGGCACTTTGTTCGGTGGCTGTAGTGATCGCCATTTCCGGATGGTTTTATTGTACAAAACCAGTTACGGATGTAGAAAATGAATATGCCGGAAAAATAAGCGTTCCTTCAGGAACCTCCGTGAAGCAGGTGGCTGAAACCCTTAAAAGGGAAAATTTCATCAGGTCATCACAGGCCCTCTATCTTGCCGCAAGATTCAATATATTTGACAGGGGCAACCAGTTTACCCTTAAAAGCGGAACCTACACATTGCGCAGTTCCATGAACCTGAGGGAAGTATATGAGCTCCTTCAGTCCGGTGAACAGGAATACATCACCGTCAGCGTGCCTGAAGGCCTTACAAAGTCCAAGATTTCAAGGATCCTTGAAGAAAAAGATATTTGCAAGGCATCGGATTTTCTTTCCGCCTGTACTGATGAAAAGCTCCTTGAAGAATACGGAATTCCTGGCACTTCATTCGAGGGATATCTTTTTCCGGATACATATTTCCTCATACACGGAATGAAAGGAGAGGAAGTAGTCCGTACCATGGTGGATAATTTCTTTTCAAAGATCTCTCAGATTCCGCCATTCATGGGAATTGACCCACAGAAGCTCCATGACATAGTAAAGCTTTCTTCGGTCGTCGAAAGGGAATACCGCATCAAGGAAGAGGCTCCTGTGATCGCCAGCGTATTCTCCAACAGACTGCGCCATAACATCGGACTTTACAGCTGTGCCACAATTGAATACATAATCACTGAAATCCAGGGACTTCCACATCCAGGAAGGATAACCTACAAGGACCTTAAGATCGACAGTCCATACAATACCTACATGTGGGCTGGGCTTCCTGAAGGTCCAATTTCAAACCCGGGTACAGTAGCTCTCCAGGCTGCCGCAAACCCAGCCAAGACAAATTATTACTATTTCGTGCTCACAGATCCAACTACGGGAAGACATACATTCAGCACGAATTTTGACGAACACAAGGCCGCGGAAAATACCAGTTACGTTTCAAAGTAAAGATGGCAGGATTTATTTCAAGGGAATCAATAGAAGAAGTCTCAAACAGAACCGACATCGTCCAGGTTGTAGGCGAGCGAGTCAAGCTTACCCAGAAAGGACGGGACTGGTGGGGATGCTGTCCTTTTCATCAGGACAAGACTCCATCTTTCAGTGTTTCTCCTGAAAAAAGGTTTTATTACTGCTTTAGTTGCCATGCATCGGGAACGGCCATAGATTTTCTTAAGGAAATGGACAAGATTTCCTTTTCAGAGGCAGTTTCCATCCTTGCAAAAAAAGCCGGTGTAGTCCTAAAGTATGAAAGTGGCGGAAGCGAACATCAGAAAGAGGATCCCAACGCAAAATTAAAGGAAGAATACCGTTCCCTTTATACAAGGATGGCCGGAACCTTCCACTATGCTCTTATGGAAACCCAGGCGGGAAAGTTTGCCTTGGATTACATAAGGGAGCGAGGGCTTACAGATGAAACCCTTGAAAAATTCAAGATAGGCTACAGTCCTGAAGACAGGTTCTGGCTCAGGAAATTCCTTGAAGGCAAGAACTACTCAAAGGAATTCCTTGACAATTCCGGGCTTTTCAACAGAAAGAGACCTGACACCGCATTTTTCTGCGGAAGGCTCATGTTCCCAATCTTTGACCGCAACGGTGACTGTGTTGCCATGGGTGGACGTTTCCTTCGCGGAAGTGATTTCGAGGCCCAGTCTAAATACAAGAATTCGCCGGAACTGATGCATTACAAGAAGGGAAACATCCTTTATGCTTTCAATTTTGCCAAGGAAAGCATCAGACGGAACAAAAAAGTCATCTTCTGCGAAGGCTACATGGACTGCATCGCCTACCACCAGTGTGGACTTGACTATGCTGTAGCCACCCTTGGAACCGCCATGACGGTTGAACATCTTCATATCATCAAGCCTTTTGTCGATGAGGTGCTTCTTTCCTTTGATTCCGATGGAGCAGGACAGAAGGCCACAAGAAGGTCCATACTCATGTGCCGCAGCCTTAACATACCTGTAAAGGTGGTTCAGCTGCAGGGGGGAAAAGATCCTGCAGAAATTATGCTAACTTTTGGCCCTGAATACTTGACAAAGCAGGTGAACGAGTCTAGATTTGATTTCGAATTTCTTATATCTAAACTGCAGGAATTGTATCCTAAAGACACCCCTTGGGGAAAATCCAAAGCTTCTTTGGAATATTTTGAGTATATAGATTCTTTGCAGTCGAATGTAGAAAAACAATCCTGTCTGGAAATGTTCAGTCAGGCCTATGCGATTGACAAGGAGGCCCTTCGCCAGGATTACACCAACAGGGAACAGATCCGTGCAAAAATGGTTCAGGTCAGCAATCAGACTCCGGTAGTAAAGAAAGAACAGATCAGAATGACTGCCGAGCTGCAGGCTGTAATGACAGCAGTGACCGACAAAAATCTATTTGAGAGATTGCGTGGAGAAGTTACCGTTGACGATCTGAAGGAAGCGGGCTCGAGACAATTGTATTCTGCTATGGAAGCATGCTGTCAAAATGATAGTTTTTCCGTAAGCAACATCCTTAACTGTCTTGAAAATGACGATCTTAAGGGATTTTTGGTAAAATCCACTGACGTCAACAAGGACTCGGTAGCAGAGTCAGCTGAAGAAGGATTGCGCTATCTGAAAAACAGGATTCTTGAACGCAAGAAACTGCAAATCAGGGAAGAGATTGAACGTCTTTCCCGCAGCATTCTGCCAGAAGACAAACAGAGACTGGGGGATCTTCTAAAGCAGAAAATGGAAGTTGATTCCAAAATTCAAAACATGAAGGGTTAATTGATGGCAAAAAAGCTACCTGAAAAAAAATCAACTGATAAAAAAAGTGTAAAAAAGACTGCAGCTGCCCCAAAGGCAAAGAAAGCCGCCAAGTCAAAAAAAGCAGAAGATGAAATCATCGAACAGGAAGAAGAAATCGAAGAAGACGATGACGAGGACCTTGGCGATGAGGACGTGGCTGAAAAGGCTTCTTCTGACGAATTCTCAGATGACGAAGAAGAGGGCGATGAACTTGAGCAGGACCCTCTCGTAAAGAAACTCATAGATTATGCAAGCTCAAAGCAGATTATTTCCTGGGATGAAATTACAGAAATCCTTACTGCGGAATTTGTAAATTCTCCAAAAATGGAAAATGTCCTTCAGCTTCTTACAAAAAACAACATCCAGGTCATGGAAGAGGATGAACTCCTTGACGACGAGGATGACGACTCTGAAGATGACGAAGATGGAGAAGGCGATCTTTCGGACGAAGACGGAAAGAGTGACGGCGAAGACCTGAACAAGCACCGCCTTGTTGCCAACGACAAGGACAGTGGCATTGATGATCCAATCCGTCTTTATCTTAGGGAAATCGGTAAGGAAAACCTTCTTACAGCTGAACAGGAAGTAACCCTTTCAAAGCAGATGGAAGACGGACTCAACATCATCAAGAAGGTCATCAGCAATTCCGGCATGATCATCCCTGAGTTCTATACAATCTGCCATACAATCTACAAGAAGATCGATCCTCATGAACCAGGAAAGGCCAGAAAAGAAATAAACGAGCTGATGGCAGAACGCCGTCGTCTCAGAAGTTGCTATGTTGAATATGTAAAGCCAATCCGTGAGCAGATGAGCGAATACATGCAGCTTAAGAAGCAGCTCCACACAGAAGATCCTTCCATGAACATTTTCAAGGATGAAGCCCTCATCGCATTGAGGGAAGTAATCAAGCAGAATGTAATGGAAGCAGAGCTTCAGACTGAAGAAATCGAAACATTCAGCAATAAATTCATCGTGGCATCTAAGAAGATTGATGAATACCATACAATCCAGGATCGCCGCATGAAGAAACTCCGCATTACTGACGCTGTAGGATTGAGAAGCATTGGCCGCCGCCTTGCCATCCGCGCTGAATCAGTAAAGCTTGAGAAGGAACTTGGACTTACCGCAGATGAAATCCGTTCCGACTATACAGAAATCCAGAAGATCGACAGAAAACTCCGTGAGCTTGAGTACGACTTTGAGAATTCTGTAGATGAGATCATCGAGATGAAGCAGGAGATTGAACGCGGTCGCCGTCAGCTTGAACGTGCAAAGAACCGCCTCATCAACGCAAACCTCCGTCTTGTTGTTTCCATCGCAAAGAAATATACAAACCGTGGACTTCAGCTCTTTGACCTTATCCAGGAAGGAAACATCGGTCTCATCAAGGCTGTTGAAAAGTTTGAATACCGCAAGGGATACAAGTTCTCTACATACGCTACATGGTGGATCCGCCAGGCAATTACACGTTCAATCTCTGACCAGGCACGTACTATCCGTGTTCCTGTCCACATGATCGAACAGATCAACAAGGTTGTCCGTGAAAGCCGCCAGCTCATGCAGAAACTTGGACGTGAACCGACCGACGAGGAAATCGCAGCACAGCTATCATGGCCTTTGTCACGCGTAAAGCAGGTCAAGAACGTTGCCCGCGAACCTATTTCCCTTGAGACTCCAATCGGTGAAGAGGAAGACAGCTCATTGGGAGACTTCATCGAGGACAAGGAAGTTGAGAATCCAGCAAACCAGACAGCATATACATTGCTTCAGGAACAGCTCCGCTCGGTTCTCAGCACTCTGCCACAGAGGGAACAGGAAGTCCTTAAGATGAGGTTCGGTCTTGATGACGGCTATTCATTGACATTGGAAGAAGTAGGTCTTTATTTCAACGTTACACGTGAAAGAATCCGTCAGATTGAGGCAAAAGCCCTCAGAAGACTCCGTCACCCACGCCGTGCAACAGGTTTGCGCGATTACATCGATTCCTAAATTTAAAAATGTGTGTAGACATATTGAAAGATTTTCTGTAAACTTAACGGACGATTATTATGTGCTCTGCACACAAATATACTAAAGAGGTTGCTCTATGCAAATGTCAGAAGAATTGGACAGACTCAAGGGTCTCCAGGAAGTACTTGCTGAAAAATACGAACTCGAAGCCAAGGTAGAAGAACTGCCAAAGACTTTGGATGGCAGTACAGAAAGTCTTGACCGCTTCAAGAAAGAATATATCCAGAAGAATACAGAATACGAAGAAAAGAAAGCTCAGGTTGCCCAGCTCAAGATTGAACTTGACGAAGCACAGAAAAAGCGTGAAGAAGGTGAAAAGGGAATGGATGCCATTTCTACTCACCGTGAATATGAAATTCTCCAGAAGCAGATTGACGAAGCTCAGGCTGTTGAGGATGAAAAGCGCAAGGAACTCCAGAAAGAGGAGAAGGTTCTTGCTGAACTCAATGACATTCTTAAGAGCGAAGAAGAGCTTATCTCTTCTACAGAAAAGGATGTCAACGAAGCCCGTGACAACCTTGACAAGGAAGTTGCAGAACTCAACAAGAAGCTTGATGCCCTTACAAAGAAAGAAAACCAGATGTGCGAAGGAATCGACACAGAAATCATCATGAAGTTCCAGCGCATCATCAGACGCAACAGAAAGGGTATTGTTGCTGTTACAGGTAACGTTTGTGATGGATGTCACATGGTTCTTCCTGCACAGTTTGCAAACGAAGTTCATCACGGCGAAAAGATCCTTTTCTGTCCTTACTGCAGCCGCATCCTTTACTACGAAGAGCAGGCAGATTCCATCATCTACTCACTTTCTGATGATGAAAATCGCGATGATATGGATGAAGATCTCCTTGATGATGAAGATCTTCTCGATATTGACGGTGACGAAAATGAAGACGGGGATTCTTCAGTAAAATCACTGGACTATGATAACTAAAAAAATATAAGGATATGTGATCGCGCCGATTCAAGTGATGATACTTGAAGTCGGTGAGGTAAAGTCCGGGCTCCACCGGAAAAGATGCCGGGTAATAACCGGGCAGAAAAGGGAAGTTGCACAGTTTCTGTACATAACCCCTGATCTGACAGACAGTGCTACAGAAAATTACCGCCTGGGTAACCAGGTAAGGGTGAAAAGGCAGGGTAAGAGCCTACCGCGTTGCTGGCAACAGAACGGCATAAGTAAACCTCATCTGGAGCAAAATCGGACAGCAGTTTGGTTTCCGGCCTTATACTGCGGGTAGGTTGCTGGAGGTGCCTGGTGACAGGCATTGCGGATAGATGATCACGCATTCCTTAGGAATGTTCCAGAACCCGGCTTACCATATCCTTAACCTTTTCAATATATTTGGGTGGAAGGAAAATGAAAGGGAGATATGGACTGGAGCTTTATTATCACAAAAAGCGTGTAGTCATTTTTTGGATAATAGCTTCCATCACAGGTTTAATTGTTATTTCTATTCTCTCTTTTTTTCTTGTCAAAGTTTTTCGTGACAAAATATTAAATCAGGATTCAGTATCTTCTCTCTATGAAAACTGGGATCTTCATACCCAGGAAGGATACAAGAACGTCTATGATACGTCCTTGAGCATCCTTGAAAACAAACCCTATCACAACAACGCCCTTGCATTCCATGGCTACAGTTCTTTCATGCT
The DNA here is from genome assembly GCA_018064785.1 of Candidatus Treponema equi. Lineage (GTDB taxonomy): Bacteria > Spirochaetota > Spirochaetia > Treponematales > Treponemataceae > Treponema_D > Treponema_D equi. The sequence continues at coordinate 19,055 of JAGHUO010000101.1, read as the reverse complement.
TGCGGAATATGAAACAGACAACATGAAAGCCCAGAAACTTCTGGATGAATCCATATTCAGCCTGCGTACAGCCTTGAGAAACTGCAAGGAATCATCTCTTGCACAGCTGGAGTACATGCTTGGAAGAGCATATTTTTACAAAGACAAGCTTTCAAATTACCATTACTATTCAGACCTGGTGGTGAAGTATCTTGTTGACGCACAGGAAAGAGGCTATGTGTCGGATGATATTCCGCTTCTTCTTGGTCTAAGCTATGCATCGCTTGGTCAGACTGATGACAGCATCGCAGCCTTTACCGAGGCACTTCTTGTTCGTGAATCAGATACACTTTTATTTGACATTGCAAAGCAATACTGCAACAATGAACAGCACTCTGTTGCAAAGCAGTATCTTGCGCGTGTTCTTGAAACCAGCAGCAATGAAGAACTATTAAACAGCAGTCACCTCCTACTTGGACAGATATACATCAACGAAGAAAACTATGATGATGCAGAGGCGGAATACAATTTGATTCTCCAAAAGAACGATTATTCCGCAGAAGCACATTACGGACTTGGTGTTATTTACGAAGCCAGGGGTGACGGAATAAAAGCCAGGGCGGAATGGAGAAAATGTCTAAAGATTGACTTCAACCATCCTGGGGCCCTTAAGAAAATGTCTTGAACCATAGAATGGGACTTAATTAAAAAAATATCTGGGAGGATAAAAATATGGGTTTTTTTGATAACTTTACGACTGATATCGGTATTGACCTTGGAACATGCAATACTTTGATCTATGTTCGCGGCCAGGGAATTGTTGTTGACGAGCCATCCGTTGTTGCTGTTGAAAAGGGAACTGGCCGTGTTGTTGCTGTTGGTAAGGAAGCCAAAAGCATGCTCTGGAGAACTCCAGGAGACATCGAAGCCATCAGACCTCTTGCAGACGGTGTTATTTCTGACAGCGATTCAACAGAAAAAATGTTGAAATACTTCATCCGTAAAGTAATTCCAAAACACCACCTCTTCAAGTCAATCCGCATGAAGATCGGTATTCCATCTTGCATTACACAGGTTCAGCAGGATGCAGTTATGGCTGCTGCACTCAAGGCCGGTGCAAAAGAAGTCAAGCTTATTGAAGAAAGCCTTGCAGCTGCTATCGGTGCTGAAATTCCTATCTATGAACCAGCAGGTCACATGGTTTGTGATATTGGTGGCGGAACTACAGAAGTTTCGGTTATTTCCCTTGGTGGCATGGTAGTTACAAGCTCCATCCGTGTTGGTGGAAATGCCTTTGATGAATCTATCATCAAATATATCCGCAAGGAACACAACCTTGTTATCGGTCAGCAGACAGCTGAAAAGCTTAAGATTGAAATCGGTAACGCAATGGCAGAAAAGAACGTTGACGGTGACAAGATCCGCAAGGTAGAGATCAAGGGTAATGACGCAATCACAGGCCTCCCACGCCGTCTCGAAGTCGATTCAGTAGAAGTTCGTGAAGCTCTCAAGGAACCAGTAAACAAGATCGTTGAAGAAATCAAGAGAGTATTCCAGGTCACACCTCCAGAACTTGCAGCAGACATCATCGAACGTGGTATCGTCATGGCAGGTGGTGGCTCAATGCTCAAGGGTCTTAAGGATCTCATCAAAGATAAGACTGGTGTTCCTGTTCTTCTCGTTGAAAAGCCACTTGAAAGTGTCGCAAAGGGAGCTGGCGAGGCATTTGAACTCTTCAAGGAAATGTCTTCAAGCCGTTCTGTCTACGAAAACCTTAACGACTGATGCATAACTTCAAGAAGTCATTCAAGTTCAAGACTGCAGAGATTATCCTTGCATTCATAATTCTCTTCAGTGGAAGCATGCTTGCTTTTTCAAGCGGCAGCTTCATCGTGAACTTCAATCGTATTGGATTTTCATTGGTCTCATTCCTTCAGGAAGGAACATTCAATGTGTTCTCGTCTGCAAAGAAAGCGGTGATGTCTGTTCATGATTTTGCCGTCCTGCAGAAGGAATACAGGGAGCTTAGCGAGAAACTGAAGGATTATGAATTCATGCAGAGAACGAATACTGAGATACGCAAAGAAAACGAGCGTCTCAGAGAACAGCTGAAATTCGCTACGGACCTTGAATATAGAAACATAGCAGCCCAGATAATCGGAAGAAATCCAGACAACCTGTATTCAGGCATCACCATAAGCAAAGGTTCCAAAGACGGAATCAGAAAGGGGATGCCTGTAATCGCAATCCAGAATGGCAATGTAGGTGTCGTTGGAAAAGTTGTTACTGTAGGAATAGGTACAAGTATCGTCATGCCGGTCTATGACACAAAGTGCAACATTTCCGCCCGTATCCAGAACACACGTGATATAGGTATCGTAAGCGGAAGCGGTTCATACGACAGTCCACTCATGCTCAACTACATTCGAAAAAGAGTTCTTGACGACTTCAACCATGGTGACATTATCGTTACCAGCGGTGAAAACGACAATTACATGAAAGATATACCTATCGGTAGAATTTCAAAGATCACCGTCCTTGATTATGATTCATCGTTGAACATTGAGATTGATCCAGTCATTGACTTCATGCGTCTTGAAAATGTTCTCGTGGTAGACAGAAAGCGTTCCAATGACAGACCGGTGCTTGAGAAGGAGGAGTCTAAATGATACGTTCATTTCTTACAGGAACTCTGATACTTCTCTGTACCGCCGTTTTTGAATCTGCAGTTCTTTCGAACATAACTTTTCTTCCGTCGATTCCTGATCTTTCGCTCCTTTGCATTCTTTTCATTTCATTGAACAACGGAAAGACTCTTGGAGAAACATCAGGATTTGTCAACGGTCTCTTCCTGGATTTTCTAAGTGCATGTCCATTTGGATTCAACTGTCTCTTCAGGACAATCATCGGTTATGTTGGTGGAAATTTCTGCAAGATCCTCAACACGGAAGGTTTCTTTGTTCCGTTTTTCCTTGCCATAATCGTAACTGCAGTCAAGGTTGTTCTAATACAGATAATTTCATTGATGTTCCCATCGGTGGAAGTTTCCTACAAACTTCTTTCCTTCAGTTTTGTATTTGAGCTTCTTGCAAACGGGTTCCTGGCACCATTTGTTTTCAGATTCCTGAGAGTCTTCAAAAACACACTTGTTCTTAAGCCGGAGAACGTCCACTGATGATCAATGACAATCGCCGCATAAATACGGCATTTGAAGACATAAGACACACAGACAACTCAGTAAGGAAGAACTACAAGATTGCTTTCCTTTCAATGATCATTTTCATTTGCTTTGGTGTCTATGCACTTAAACTATTTTCTCTTCAGATTGTCAATGGAGATTCCTATCGAAGACAGTCGGCACGTATCTCTAGTACGGTGACAACCATTTCTCCTCAGCGTGGAGAAATTTTTGACAGAAACGCACAGCTTCCTATGGTCATCAACACGGATTCTTTTGCCGTCGACATGCGTCCTGGTGAAATTCCGTCTGACCATTTTGATACTGTAGCCACAAAGCTTGCCGAATATCTTGGAATCACAAAGCAGTCCATCGACAATAAAATTCCTAAGAAAAAGCGAAACAGCTTTTCTCCGATTGAAATAAAGACAAACGTATCTTTTGAAGTCATTTCCAACATCGCAGAAAACCTTACGGATCTGCCAGGTGTCTCATGGCGCAACAAGCCTGTAAGAAACTATGTTGAAACTGGTTCCATCAGCCATGTTTTGGGATATGTGGGAAACATCACCAGTGAAGAACTGAACCTCATGTTCAACCGTGGATACGAAGCAAACTCTGTTGTCGGCAAGACCGGTATTGAACGCCAGTACGACGGACTTCTAAAGGGTGAACCTGGAACAATCAGCCGTACTGTAGATGTTCACGGCCGTATCCTCAATGATGCTCCAGTAGTTGTTCCGCCAAAAAGCGGAAAGAACCTGATACTTACAATAGACAGCCGAATCCAGCACCTTGCTGAAAAAGCCCTGGGAGAACGTATCGGCGCCACAGTGGTCCTGAAACCTGCTTCCGGTGAAGTAATCGCCATGGTTTCTTATCCATATTTTGATGCCAACGTTTTCTCTACAGACGATTATTCCGTGCAGTACGCGCTTCTTGCAAAGGACAAGAACAAGCCTATGCTGAACAGAGTCGTCAATGCGGAATATCCTCCTGCTTCAACTTTCAAAACAATCATGTCCACAGCGATCCTTTCTGAAAAGGTTTTCCCGTCAGAAAAGAAGATTGAATGCCCAGGACGCATTACATATGGTGACCGTGTGTTCAGATGTCATATTGGAGTTCCTGGACATGGATGGCTGGACATGAAAAATGCCCTTGCACAGAGCTGCGACGTCTACTTCTGGGTAATCGGTACTGACTATCTTGGTGTTGACCGCATTTCATCATACGCACAGGAATTTGGTTTTGGCCAGAGTCTTGAAATCGACCTTCCAGCCCAGACAAAGGGTTCCGTTCCGACACCTCAGTGGAAGTGGAGGAAATACCGTGAAAAGTGGCTTGGTGGTGACACAATGAATATTTCCATTGGCCAGGGTTATACTCTTGTAACCCCTCTTCATGTAGCAAACATGATGGCCATGGTCTGCAATAGCGGAAAAATATACAAGCCACATCTTCTTAAGGAAGTCCGTGATCCTTCACAGAACAATGAGGTTGTCATGGAAGTAAAGCCAGAGGTTCTTCACGAATCGACTGTTGCTCCAGAAGTCTGGAAAGAAGTACAGAGGGCACTTAGATATACAATTTCCGACGGTACCGCCGTCTATCCTATGGGTAACAAGACTGTCCAGATCGCAGGCAAGACAGGTACTGCCGAAGTCAACGGTTACGGCAAGGACCACTGGCATTCATGGATGGTCGCCTATGCTCCGTATGACGCACCACCAGAGGACCAGTATGTTGTCGCAACTCTTGTCGAAGCTGTGAACAAATGGGAATGGTGGGCACCTTATGCCACAAACATCATCATAAACGGAATCATCAACGACCTTACCTTCGAGGAATCTGTTGAGGCTCTTAAATTCACATATCTGCTCAACCAGCAGAATTCACAGGGAGGAAGGCGAGAATGAAATTGCGTATATTCAACGGCATAGACTATCTTCTTCTTCTTTGCGCAGTGTTCCTTACATGCATTGGAATCGCATTTATCTATTCATCTGGATTCAACTCGGACGGAATAAATGTTTCCAACGAATATATAAAACAGATCATCTGGCTTGGAGTAGGACTCATTGTGATGATTGCCTTTTCTGCCTTTGACTACAGATATCTGAAAAAGTATTCAATGCATTTCTATTTTGGAATGATCGCGGTACTCATCTACACAAGATTTTTTGGACGCCTTGTAAACGGTGCAAGAAGCTGGATCGGTATCGGTGATTTTGGTATCCAGCCTTCCGAACTTACAAAAATCGCTTTCATACTTTTCCTTGCCAAGTACCTTGAGAATTCCCAGAAAGAAGATCCATTGCATCGCTTCATAAAAAGCCTTCTCATTCTTGGTCTTCCTATGGGAGTAATCCTTCTCCAGCCAGACCTTGGTACAGCCAGTGTATTCCTTCCTGTATTCCTTTTCATGTGTTTCATGGCCAATGTTCCGGTTCGTTACCTCATGATAGTTTTCCTTACAGGTATGTTTACAATAACACTTACGGTCTTGCCTGTATGGGAATCGGAAATCCTGCACAAAAGCGTTCCTGTAATACATATTCTTACAAAGATGAAATTAAGGATCCTTGTTTTCTGCGCAATGGTGGGAATCACAGCCATCGGAGCTATGGGAAACATCCTTTTCAAGAAAAAATATTACTATTGGATCACTTATTTTTCCGGCATTTTATCAACAGCTCTCCTTGGTTCCGTTGCGGCCGGAAAAGTCCTGAAGCCATATCAGATCGCACGTCTCATTGTTTTCATTGATCCTTATAGCGATCCAAAGGGTACAGGCTGGAACATCATTCAGTCCAAGACAGCCATCGGTGCCGGAAGCCTTCTTGGTCGTGGATTCCTGCAGGGTAGCCAGAGCCACCTACGATTCCTTCCACAGCAGTCCACTGACTTTATCTTCAGTATTTTCTCGGAAGAAATGGGTTTTGTAGGCGGAATAATAATGTTTGCGGCTTTTCTCTGCATTCTTCTTAGAATCCTTTACATCATAAAGCAGACAACAAACAACTACAGCTGCTATATTGCCAGCGGTGTTCTGGGCATGTTCTTCTATCATTTTATCGTAAACGTAGGAATGGTCATGGGAATCATGCCGATTACAGGTATTCCGTTGCCATTCATGTCCTATGGTGGTTCAGCACTTTTGACAAACATGCTGGCCATAGGCATGGTAATGAGCATCAACAGCCGCAGACTTGATTTCACTTCAGCCATTTAATTTATTAATACGGAAAGCAAATGAACTTGATCGATCCTTTGAAGACTTTTGGTCCAATGCTCAACAGTGTACAGGTTCCGTCCAGATATGTGGGCGGAGAATTCGGCATATCCATAAAGGAACACAAGGAAGGTGAAAAGCTCTTCAATTTTGCCGTTGCTTTCCCGGACATGTATGAAATCGCCATGTCCAACCTTGCCGTAAAAATCATCTACAATGGTCTAAATGCCCGTGACAACATACGTTGCGAACGTGTATTTGCTCCAGGAACTGATTTTGAACAGCTCCTCAGGGACAGATCTGTACCTCTTTATACCCTTGAGACAGGAATACCTCTGTGCGATACGGACATGATTGGTTTTTCGATCGGTTACGAGCTTGGGATTACAGAAGTCCTTGCAATGCTTGAGACCGGTAAAATTCCTGTACTGGCAGCAGAAAGAACAGAATCTGACCCCATAGTCATAGCCGGAGGTTGTGGTGTCACAAATCCTGCCGCTTTTTCTGACTTTTTTGATGCATTCCTGATTGGAGAAGCGGAACCTGCTCTTTTTGACATGGTATCAGAACTGGCCTCAATGAAAGAAAAGGGTGCCAGAAGAGGTGACCTCATTGACCATATGGAATCAAAGAGCTTCATATGGACCAGAAGAAAGTGCACGGGTACAGATAAAAAAATCGCACGCCGTGCAGTACAGAACAACTTTGGTCTTGTTCCGTCTGTGCCATCCTGGTTTCCTTTGCCTTCCAACAGACCTGTACAGGACCACGGTGTAATTGAAATCATGCGTGGATGTCCAAATGGATGCAGATTCTGTCATGCAGGCATCTATTATAGACCGACACGCGTAAAGAACCTTAAGCTCATCATAGATGAAATCGACCATCTTGTATTTGATGCAGGATACAGGGAAATAAGCCTTAATTCACTTTCCAGCGCAGATTTTCCTGATGTCGGCGGGCTCCTTGATCTTCTGAATGAACGGTACAAGGGATTCAATGTCTCATTCCAGCTGCCTTCGCTCAAGGTAAACAGCATGTCTTTGGACATACTTGAGAAACTTTCCACTGTTCGTAAGAGCGGTCTTACATTCGCAGTGGAGACACCGGAAGAAATGTGGCAGCTTAGCCTCAACAAGGAAGTCTATGCCCAGCACCTTGAAGAGATCGTACGCGAGGCAAAAAAGAGAGGCTGGAGCAGCGCAAAATTCTACTTCATGATAGGTCTTCCTTTAGGCGACTATTTTACGGAAGAAAAACTGGAGCCAGGCAGCGAAGGAACAGAAGAAAGAGCCATAGTCGACTTCCTGATTCCGCTTCAGGCACGTACAAAGATTCAATGCAATGTAAATGTAGGTGTATTCATTCCAAAGCCACACACAGCCTATGAAAGAATGAGGCAGATTACACCGGAAGAAGCAAAAAAGAAGATAGATTACATCTATCAGAACCTTCCTCGCGGAAAATTCAAGATCGGTCGTCACAATTTTGATTCAACAATTCTTGAAGGACTTCTTAGCCGCGGTGATGAAAGGGCTGGAAAGGTAATATACAGCGCCTACAAAAAGGGCGTGCGCTTTGATGCCTGGGATGAATACCTGAGGGAAAACTTTGGTAAATGGCAGGAAGCATTCAATGAGGCAGACTACGATGTCCTTGGAAACATCTACAAGGAATGGTCCTTTGAGGAAGAACTTCCATGGAGCGGAGTAAGCCTAGGACCTGGACCAAACTTCTACAAAAAAGAATGGGAGAAAAGCAAGGCCAGTGTCCTTACACCAAAGTGCACAAGCAACTGCGACCACAAATGCGGAATCTGCAATACCGCTGAAAAAGTTGAAGTTTATACTCCAGAAAAGATAGAATCAGTCTCAAGTAGTCTACAAAATAAGACAATTATAGCTCCGGAAATGGTTCCTGAATGCAATATTGAGATAATGTATCGCGTTCTTTTCAATTTTCAGCGAAAAAACGGGGGTGAATTCACAGCATACCTTTCACAGGTAGAGATTTTCCATAAGGCTATTTTAAGGTCCGGACTTCGTTTTGTTTTCACAAGCGGATTCAATCCTCTACCAAGACTTGAATTTGCAACCGCCATGACTCTTGGGGTTCCGTCTTTGGAAGAAACCGCCAGCTGTCTTTTGTATGACGAAATTCCACCGGAGACCTTTATAAGAGCAATGAATGCCGTTTTGCCTGAAAATCTTCAGGTGACAGAAGCTTTCATTTTCCCTGTGACAAACCTTCGCAAAAGGGAATCTCTTACAACTGGCCTATGGGGTGCTGTATACAACTATAAGTTTGCCGACAAGAAAATTGAAGATGGCTTCTTTACAAGCGACATATACAAAGCTTTTGCAGAAGCAAATCCAGATGTGGAAATCACAAGGGGCGAGGAAATTACAGTAAAGGCTCCAGTAAGCGACAAAAAGTTGCGCCAGGCCATCGAGGAATATTCCGCCAGAAAATGGTTTGAGATCATGGAAGTCGTAAAAACAAGGACCCTTGCAAAACCTGAGATTTCCGGTTGGACCGCCGCCGATGAAGACAAGTGGCGCCACGACAGCAAGCATTTTACAAAATCTGAAACAATCTCCGACCATACGGAACCGATTCCTTTCATGGAGCTCTACAGGCAGATAGCCCTCATCAACAAGGAGCTCATAGACAAGCGACAGGAGCTTAGAAAAGAGCAGGACCAGTTTTATGTAGACCATCCTGACGTCAAGGAAAAACGAGGATTATAACAGCCGGTACTTTTTTTTCATCGCTTTTTAAATTACTATAGTAGTATATGATTTTGGAGTGCTGTTGATGAAAAAATATATAGTATCAGCTGTTTCTTTGATTGCTTTTGCTTTCTTATCTTGTGATCTGGAAATGCCAGAAAAGGTTTCCGTAAAAAACAATGGATCCTATGATTTCAGGGTTGGTGAATTTAAACTGAAGGATCATTTTTCAGCAGAAGATGTCCTTGATTCCATCGACACTGATGATGTTGAGAATAAACTTAAAGTCTACGAATTCAATCCAAAAGACGACAAGACCAATTCAATGAAATTTCTTTTCAATTATGATCTTGCATCCATTCCATTGGATTTCAACGAATATCTGGACAAGATGGACATGAACGACAAGATGTCCAAAGATATTTCCAAGACTTTTACAATTGATCCTGTAGATGATGTTGAATTCAACAATGTGGTAGATTTCCAGACGGTTTCGGACAAGATTTGCGGAAGCATGCAGAATGGTTTTTCTGCTACTTCCATAAAAGTTTATGAAACAGGAATTGCTCCTCCTGTAGCATTGGATACAAACATCCCGGGCATCACAGATCAGGAATTATTCAGCAACCTGAAGATTAAAATTGAAAGCCCTGATTTTAAAACAATTGAATTCAGAGACGGAATTCTTGAGGTTAAACTTAGCAGGGCTGAATCTGATAACCCGCTTAGTGGTGATTTTACTTTTTACATTGAAAAAGCAGAACTTTTTGTTGCAGAAAATGAGAGTCCCATATCAACTGCACTGGGAGGAGAATTCAGTGATGGTGGAACTCTTAACTTTAACCTTGCCGGCCAGACATTGTCTAAAAGCATAACAGTTAAAATGACCGGGCAATATGGCGGAGGAAGTTTAGGTACACTGCATCAATATAATGTAAATGCTGATCTTATAAATAGTGACATCAACCGTATCACAGGTCTTACCATGGGTAATGGAGCAGAAGGAAGCAGTGATGCGCCTGTTTTAATAAGTGATACAAAATCCGTAGCTCTCTCTGATTCTTTACCTGACTACATAATTTTCTCAAAAATCGGGAAAGGATTCCTTGATGTTTCATGCCAGGTTCCGGACGGATGGACAGGAGTCAAAGCAACACCAAAAATCACAGCGGCAGGAGGACTTGTTATCGATGCCGGTGATCTAAAGGATGTAGCAGGCTCTCCTGCAAACATGATCATAAACAAACATGCGGACCTTTCTGATAAAGAACTTTCAAATGATGATATAGACCTGACATATAGCATTTCTTTCAGTTTTAATAATGCTACTCTTGTTCTTGCAAATACGTCAGAAACAGTCGAGATGAAAGGCAAGTGTTCAATTGAATCCATGAAGGAAGTTGTTGTTGACATCAATGGACTTATTTCTGTCAGCGACCTTGAAAGTAAATTCCGTGAAGAACTGGACAGTTCAATTACAAGTACAGTAAATAAAATCACCCTGGATAACCTGATTGTAAAGGGCTCATTTGTCCATAACTTTGGAGAAACTGATCTTGGACTTACAGCAACCTTTGATTCAGATTTATTCCAGATAAACAACAAGGTGATTGGTCCTAAGAAGATTTCAGATCCTGCACCGCAGATTAATGAAAAGCTCAATGACGATGCTGTTGAAATTGTTTTTACAGACAGTACTGTTGCTGATTTTACCACAAAGGTTGCTCTTAGTGGTTCAGACGAAGAGAATCCGACTTATGTTAAATTCTATACAATCGAATTTGGTAAGGAATATAAGCTGGAGGCTGCCTTTGAAGTTTCCTTTGACATGATATCAACGGAACTCAATGCAGATACAAGTTCTTTCTCCGGTGAGGTAGAAACGGGTCTCAATATTTCTGAGATGATTGGTGACATAGCCGGAGATAAACAGGACATTAAAGATCAGCTTGAAAAATTAAAGCTTAAAGATGGTTCTGTAAAGGCATATATAATCATTACTAAACCTGAAGTTGCTGCAGGAAAGCAGGACCCGCTTAAAGATCTTGTCATAAAAGGAAAGGTTTTAAGTAAATACAGTAAGAAAAATGAACCGCTCATAGAAAAATATATTATTGGGTCTGAAACTGATGATGATGCAATAGCATTAAAAAACACAGTAGACTTTGATAAATATGCAGATGAAAATCATACAATTACAGATCTCAGTGAATCTAAGCTTCTTGAAATGTCATCAACGGAAACGGATGTGTTCTCAGAAATAATTAACGAAAGACCTGATGTTCTTAATATTGAATACACCATGAGCCTATCCAATAATGATGGAAGCGGAACTCTGACAATCACACAGGATCAGATTGACACTCTTAAGGAAAGCGGAAGCACTTCAATCAATGTCCAGGCTGCAATACTCATGCCATTTGAATTTGAAATCACAGATGACATTGAACTTAACGTTAGAAAAATCATGGATGAGGACTATATTGCCGGAGATGATCTTTTTAATCGTGACGACAAGGATGAATGGGAAGACAGAGTTGACATTACCGACATTGTAAAACTCATATCACTTAAATTTGAAACAAAGGATATTAAGACCTGTCTTCCTGCAGATACAAAGGTAAAGATAAATCAGAAATGGTCTGATACAGACTTCATTGATAAAGAAATAGTAATCAACGAAAATGACCAGGGCTTTTATATTGATCTTACTGCGGAAGAAGCAAAGACAGTTATGACCAATTATCCTTTTGATCCTGAAATCACCGTGATTCTTCCAAAGTCTGATCTTATATATTTCCCTAAAGATCTTTCGGTTAAAGCAAGGGTAAACATAACCACAGACGGTACCTATGAAATCTGGAACAAGGAGGAAGACTGATATGAAGAAAACATTAAGAGTATTTTTTTATCTTGGTCTTTTTTGCGTTTCAATGAAAGCCTTTGCTGAACTTTATAAGCCTTACAGACTTATAGAATTATCAGTAGACAATACAGCAAGCGTATCAAACAATTATTTTTCTCCTGGTGATATATTCAAAAAAGACCTGGTCATCGATCTTTCCAAGATGGCAAAAAACATGCCGGATTCAGGATTCAACATCAACTTCAATGAAAAGACAATGACTGAACTCAACGTGAATGTAGGCAGGGTTTGCCGCGTAGGTGTTTTCAGTGGTGTAGATGCTTTTGGTACGGCGACATTGGACAAGTCATTCTTTGATTTCATATCAGGAGTCAACAAGAGATCCTATACAGTCAAAGCAGAATGTGATGCTGAAATCTATGCTGTAAACGGTCTAAAGTTCATGAGCTTTATCAACGGCTATGGAATTTGCGTAAAGCCGACTGTGTTTGTTCCGCTTTTGTACTGTCCTGAAATCAAGGGAAGTGCGAAATACCGCGACACTGACGACGGAATCGGAGTAGATGCAGATGCGACGGCAAGAATCTACACCGCATTCCCTGGAGAATGTATTTTTGAAGGGGATGACTTTGAATTCAACAGCCCTATGAGCGGTTCAGGTTTCTGTCTTGAAGTCTCAGTTGAAACAAAAATCATTCCAGAACTTGATGTAGGCGTATTTACAACAATCCCAATGGTTCCAGGAAGCCTTGGTTATTACACAGAAACTGGAGTCACTGCGACAGGTTACGTCGACAATGTTCTTGCAGACAAGCAGGATGGCAGAGAATATGCCGACTGGGATTATGAGACAAAGGACAAGGAATACGGAAAGGACAAAATCAAGCTTCACAGGCCTATGAGGTTTGGAGCCGAGGCAGCATTCAGGCCTGTAGGCAACTGGCTGACACTCCGTCCAGAACTGGCCTTGGTCATCCGTTCACCATTCAGCAAGTATGCAACCTGTGGATTGGAATATTCCCTTGCTGGTGAAATCCGTGCCTTGAACATCGCAAGCATAATCCATACTACCGACTATAAGAATGAAGTTTTCTCACAGAGACTTGACTTCATGGTCAATGCACATGTTCTTGAAATTGATTTTGGAATCGCAAGTACTTCAGGAAGCTTCTTAAACAGTTTCCGCTTTACAGGTGTGACCGCAAACTTTGGAATAAAAATGGGGTTCTAGCATAAGCGGAACCCCTGTACAGATTTAATCATTCACTTACTTAAGCTGGCTGTTGATCTCGGCCAGCTTTTTGTCTGTAAGAATGTATTTGCGTTTGAATACAACCACAGCCACAATAAGAACGACCATCGGCAAAATAGTAACGCTCAATCTAAGTCCCATGCGGCTAAATCTGTCTGTGATCAAAGCTGCTTCCTCGCTACCGATACTGAAAACCGAAAGAACAACAGATGCGATGAATGCAGAAATTCCCGAGGCAAGTTTGACCACAAATGTCTGCATTGAAAAAATCACCGATTCATCACGGGTACCGTTTTTCAGTTCACCATAGTCTACTGTGTTTGCAAGGAAGATCGTAACGATTACGTTCAACATTCCAATTGCCGACATGATAAGGAAAGCCGGAATCAAAAGAAGGTTGATGTTGCTTGTTCCGCTGAAAGAAATGGCAAGAAGGATGATGTAGCCAACAAAAGACATTGTAAAGCTTACATAGAAAATCTTCATTGAATTGATGAACTTTCTAAGCAATGGGAAAAGAATCATCATGGCAAGGATCTGGAATCCGCCTGAACAGGTCTGGAAAAGAGTGTAGTGGCTTTCCCACAATTCCGGTCCGCTGAAGTCATATTTGAAGAAATAGATTACAAGATTTGCTGTGATGTAAAGGGCAGTGTTGATCAAGACGATGGCAAAAACCATTACCATGGCCTGATCGTTCTTAAGAAGAGCGGTAAACATCTCCTTTACTGTACTTGACTTCATGTCAACTGTAGATTTTTCCTTGATGCAGATGCACATTACAAGTGTAAAAACAATAAATACAACGGCAATGATCAAGGCAAACATCTTGAATCCAGTTCGTTCTACATTTTCTGGCCCAAAAGCTTTTCCAAGGGCAGACACTGCCATTACTGTTATGATGGAAACAATTGCGGAACCAACTCCGGCACATGAGCGGGCAAGGGCAGAAAGACCTTCTCTTTCTTTTCCAGCCTCTGTAAATGCAGGCACCATTGACCAGTAAGGAATATCCATCATTGTATAAGTGATTCCCCAGAGGATGTATGTAACGGCAGCATAGGCAACAAGCCCAGAACCATTAAGGGATGGAGGAGCCGCAAACATCAAATAAAGGACAACGGCATTTGTAATTGTTCCGACTAAAAGCCATGGTCGGAATTTACCCCAGCGGGATTTTGTCTTTGCGACAATGACACCCATTATAGGATCATTGAATGCATCGAAAACACGGGCCACAAGAAGAATGACTCCCATTGCTATGGCGCTTACTCCAAGAATATCCTGAAAGTAATAAAGAACATAAGACGCAGAGAACATGTAGACCATGTCCTTACCGACAGCACCAAGACCATAAGAAACTTTTTCAGCAAATCCAAGTTTCTTCTTGTTTTCCATTTTTTCCTCCTAAGGTCTGCAGCTTCAGACCAACGATTCCAGTATCATTTTTATGAGAAGTTCCAGCTGTCTTTTAGGCGGAACTTCAGAGTTCATGTTGAGCATGTTCCCGGCAAGGGAAAGCTTCTGGGCTGTGCTGAAAAGAGAGTGGGTGATCGTAAAGTAAAGCTCATCCACATTGGCACCAAAGGCCTTGATCTTTTCAGCATCGATTGATCCGTCAACAAGTCCTTTTTCGATCATTGAAACGATTATGTCCTTGACGGAAACAATCTGTGATTCATAGTTCTTCAATCTGTCCGGAAAAACCTTTTCGTTCTTGATGAATGAATCAAAGTAATAGATGAACCTGAAGAAGGCCATGTTGTTTTCAAACTGCTTTGGAAAATAATCCAAAGCCATTTTTAGCTGTTCAAGGCCAGTCTTATTTGTAAAGTCCTCATCAAAAAGATGGCTGTATTCAACTCCCTGGTTCTTCCATGCATAGATGGCAGTATCAATGGCAAGATCTTCTTTTGTTGAAAAATATCTATAGAGAGATGCAACACCAATCTCAGCCTTTGCCGCAATGGCGTTCATTGTAATGTCTTCAAAACCATTGTCAGAAAAAAGCTCAAAGGCAGCATTATAGATTCTTACCAATCTGTCATTGCGTGCCGATTCCTGTTCTTCCCTGTATTTGTCAAATGCTTTCATTTAATTCCTCCAGTGGCTAATTTTACCGCTTCATAGGCACCACTGTAAATTCCGTTTCTGTTATTTTTCATGATGGATTCATTCATATCTACCGGAATTTCAGGATGCTCAATGAAAGATTTTACAGCAGCAACTGCAGCTTCTGGAGTCTCACATTCCTGAGTTCCATCACCAAGGTCAGCGGAATGGATCGCCCCCCACATTTCATGGCCACCAATTCTTCTGATGAAGATCTTTGGAACTGGATAGAAAGCAAGCTCGCTTGGTTTTGTAATGAGCGCATCACAAGCCCTCATGAGAAGATTTGTAATATAGACAGCTCCAAAAATATCCTTATTGCAGAAAACATGTACTCCGGAACCAGATTCTGCATCTTCGCCTAAAATAGCTTTTTCAGCAAAATCAGATTCTTCCTGCCAGTTGTTGAAATGAGTTTTTGCAAATCCATTTTCATTCAAAGCAGGTACCATTTTCTTGAGTTTCTCCCAGACATTTTCGTAGTCACCGCAGTTGATGTAGATGCATGCCTTGTTTGCCTTAACATAAGGAACCAGAGCTTCTATGATCTTTGCAAAGAATTCCCCCTGGGCACCGGCACCACCAATAGTCAAAAGGAATCTGATTGGCTTCCCAGAAACCGAACGATGGATTCTGTTCACACAATCTTTTTCGATATTCTCTACGATCTCATGGTCGATGTAATGGCCTGTCATGAAGATATCATTTTCCGACATCTGATTAAGAACCTTATTGCCATCAAAACCATTGAGTGTCCTGTATCCCCAATAGCAGTTTGGAGTCTGGACCGTATGGATGGCACCTTCGGAAAGGTGAAGGGCCATAGGCCAGTTGTCAGGAATAGCATTTACAACACTTTCCATTCCGGCATGTACCGCAGCCTGTGCCGGCCAAACATGGGTACCGATAAGCGGAATGTTTTTAGGAATATTGCGGAAAAGAGGTGTCATAAGTTCCGCGTTTTTCTGGTCGCCTGCATTATAGGAAAGCTTCTTGAAACCTTCATAGTTCATTGGTTCCCATACAAGCTTATTGAAAAGCTTTGACTTCTGTGAAAGTCTTGAGCCCATGGAATACAGATCGTTCTGATAGCTGATGATCTTTGTGCATGTAGTTTCTGGAAAGGAATTGAGGTCAAGCCACAAAGGTGTAAAGCCCATTGCCTTGGCGCAGGAAGCCATAGCCATGGAAATTCTATAATGTCCAAAACCCATGCGGATGTTTCCGATAAGAATTGGATTTTCTGGAAGAACTTCAGAGAATGCTGGGGCAGAGGGATCATTTGTAGTGACGATGTTCTGAACGCTCATGACAGGACCAAGAACCTCATTAGGCTTCAAGGCAAGCCTGTAGTCAGTGTCCAGATCATTGCCAAACTTGCGAAGAAAATTCTTCTGTTTAGCGCATGCCTTTCTGTATGTTCTTAAGTCGATTTCATTTCCAAAAATTGTCTTTGATTTTTCCATTTTAAATTCCTCCCTTTACCCGATGATGGAATAGCTATGGGGTTTTACATTTATTCCGTCTTTAGAAAAATTCCTGTCACTGATGTTTATGTAGCCTCTGTATTTACCAGAACGGCTTTTGATTTCAAAAATGTCTTCAAGAATAGATTCCACGCTGAATTCCTCGTCAGCAAATTTTTTCTTCATTGCACAGATTTCCTTTGTCATCTCATGCTCGTCGCTGCCAGTACATTTTGCAGGATCGTCGGAATACATTACCTGATTGCCAAAAGCAAACGCAGTGAAAGCTATCAGTTTTTTCTCATCATCAGAAAGAGTGCAGTTTTCTTTTCTTGCAAATATCACATCAGGATCGCACCAGAAAATAGATTTGTTCCAGATGGCATGACCGATGGTGTCCTTAAGATTAAGGCAGGCGGAATTTCTTCCGTTCCAACCGATGCGGCGGGCAATCTTGTTTTCCCAATGTTCAAAAGTATCACATCCAATTCTGCTTAGAGGCATGACATTGAAGGAAAGTTCAAGAGGCGTGCCACAGCCAAGGTAGGCTACAGGCATTCCGTCTTTGTTGAATTTTCTTGATGTAAGTTTTTTTATGGCGCGGTCAAACCATTCATAGGCGGAACCACCATTAGCGTGCCTTCCATACAGCATGCCAGCATAGAGAAAGTCCAGCTTAAGGTAGCGGAATCCCCACACATTGATTGCTGTATCAATGACACCGTCAATCCAAGTCAGCACCTGGTTATTGCTCAGATCAAGGGCATAGAAAGTACCATGCTTTCCCCAGGCAGGATTGTAGCCGGCCTTAACAAGCTTTCCTTTTTCATCACGAAGGATCCAGTCAGGATGTTCCGCATAAACTGGATTTCTTATGTCCACAATGAATGGAGCAATCCAAAGCCCTGGAATCATTGAAGCCGATTCAATTTTTTCAGTGATGAATTTCAACCCGGAAGGAAATCTAGCGTTAGGTTCCCAGAATCCAAGACCTTTTTCCCAGCCGTCATCGATCTGAAAAACAGCAGGCTTCTTTTCTTTGAGATATAAAGTTGAAATTACATTTTCTGTGCAAGAAAGAGAAGCTAGATCCTCAAGGACAAGATTCTCATCAATGTTTGCATAATGGTTGTACCAAGATTCCCATCCACCCGGTTCCTTGCCAAGGAAAGAAAGACAATCAAACCTGTCATTTTCATAAAGCTTTGAAAGACAGTCCTTTGCAGTGAAATACGAATCACATTCAAAAAAACAAACTTCAGCGGCTTTTTCATCCTGATTCCAGACCTTTCCCTGGTCGCAGGCAATGATTCTTACAACAGCCTTGGAACGGTCGACCTCATAATAAAGGGGAGGCAGGCAAACGTTGTTTTCCACACGGCCTGTAGAGCATATGAAAAAATACCTTGAGCCATTGCGAAGATATGCTACAAACTGGCAGAGGATATTGTTTCTGTTTCTTTTATATTTGTGGCCAGGAACCTGAAGATAGGCATTCCACTGTGGAACAACATGGCACTTAAGGCTAGAAAGCCGTGAATGTGGAGCAACCTCAAAGGAAGGATTCCATGACTGCCATCCACCAGGACTTACCCATGATTTTTTTGCATCAATGGTGCATCCAAGATCATACAGGCGGAATTCACCAAGGCAGCTGTTGCTCGGGGCAAAATTGTCCTTGCCGGTGCTGTTCCATGTGTATTTTAGGACCTTTACAGAAGATTCCCCTGCATTCAAAAGGAAAGTTTCTGAGTTTTTAACAAAGAATTCGCTGCCTTTCATGAATCGCTCCATGTTAATATCAATATGATAGCATTACTATCATTCATCTATATTGATAGTAACACTATCACTTTGATAATGCAAGCAAAATCTTTTGTTTTTTGTATTTTTTTCAAGCTTACTTTAGCAACTGATTACTCTGGAAACAACCTGCGAAAGATTGTCGTCAACCGTCAGCAGCCCAGGATTTTCCGCCTCCCTTGTCTTGAAGTAATCAATGAGGGCAGATCTGTACCCAAAATCCAGCTCCAGCAACTTTGAGCATGACAGATCAAGCCTTTTTGCAACCATATTTGAGTACAGATCAAGGAACTGCTGGGGTGCAGATGGATCTATGACATTTTCAAAATTTCCGTCCGGCATGGCTCCACAGTTCATGTCTATATAATCAAAAAATTCCTGACCGTATTTTTGAGCTGCATAGGCAACAATATCACTGGCCATAGAGTTGAA
>JAGHUO010000063.1 GCA_018064785.1 Candidatus Treponema equi | reverse complement strand
TGATGAATGGAATCTCATCGACATTGGACCTGTGGTTGTGCATCTCATGAGCCAGGAAGCAAGAGACTTCTATGAGCTTGAGAAGCTTTGGCACGCAGGAGAAAAGATAAAATAATCTTTCAGCTGAATGCTGTGAAATGAAGGTTGAATAAAAAAAGACTGTCTGGAAAGCCAGGCAGTCTTTTTCGTTTACCTTGTGGTGCTTCGTAAAGCACCTCTCAATTTATCTTGATTACATGTCGTCCATGTCGGCAGGATCAGAATCTTCTTCGATTTCGTCCTCTATTCCGTAGAACTTGTCGTAGTCGAAACTTTCCCTTGTGTAACCATCTTCAGCTTCGTGGTTGTCGTAGTCGTCTTCATCAGTGTAGTCGTCGTCTACAGAAGCGTCATCCTCAAGCATGTCGTCTTCAAAATCGTCTCCGTATTCATCTGACTCTTCATCATCTGCGAAATCATCAAAGTCATCTTCCATTTCGTCAGAAAAATCATCTTCGAAACCGCTCATTGAAAACATGTCTACATCATCATCATTGAACATGGGGAACCTCTTAAAGATTTATGTTGCTTAACTGTCTGATAGATTAAAGAAGAGCCATGTTTTTGTCAATGAGGCTGAAGGGCTGTGGATGGGCATAAAGCCACTGTTTTTGAAGGTTTGTGGCTGTTTTTCCATTGACTTAAGTTGTGCATTTTGATAGATTGTCATTCGTATGTGTGACAGTATAACTGTTTCGGCGCCTGCTAAAATAAATCTTGGTCTCAAGGTTTTTCCAAAAAGGGCGGACGGTTACCACGATATACAGAGTGTTTTTCAGACCGTTTGTCTTTTCGATGAGATTACGGTAAGCCTTGAAGGTGAGAAAAATACCTGTCGTGTTGAATGTGATGCATTTCCTCTTCCGGAGGAAAACACGTTTACTGCGGCATACAAAGCTTTCTGCGTGCTGACTGGCATAGACAAGGGAGTCCGCGTTTCTGTAAAGAAAAGGATTCCTGCTGGCGGTGGATTGGGGGGCGGATCGAGTGATGCTTCATCTTTTATTCAATCCCTTGACAATCTATTTGGCACTCAGCTTGACTTGACTTCATTGTCTGACCTTGCAGGACAGGTAGGAAGCGATGTCTTTTTCTTTACCCATGCTTTATATGCAGACGGAAAGAAAAGGTTCTGTCGTTATGAACCCTATGCTGCCTATGTTGAAGGCAGAGGAGAGAAGGTTCGTCAGATTGAATGCAGAAAGGATTTTTCAGTGCTTCTGGTCCTTCCAGGTGTATCGGTGTCGACGAAAGTCGCCTACGGTCTGGTGGACAAAGAGATAGAACAGCATGGCTTTGTCTGTGGTGAGAATCCGGAGTTGATCTACGGAAAGCCAGTTTCCTGCTGGAACTTTGTGAATGACTTCACAGGTCCCGTCGCCAGGGAATATTTCCAGGTTGCAGATGCCCTTGGAAAGCTGAAGGACTGCGGTGCTCTTTTTACTGACATGTCAGGATCGGGGTCCACAGTTTTCGGTGTGTTTGAAAACAGAAGTGATGCGCTGAAGGCCAAACTTAAGCTTGAACGTGATTATGTGGCCGTGCTTGCGTAGCTGCAGGATATAAAGAAATTTTATAACTGAATTTCTGAAAGTCTTGTATAATTATGGTAGGATGTCCGCGGTGTATTCCGGCGGTAAATTTTCTTCCAAGGAGTTGCTTATGCAGATCACAGATGTACGTATCCGCAAGGTAGAAGCTGAAGGTAAGCTCAAGGCTTATGTCACAATCACTTTTGATGATTGTTTTGTTGTTCACAACGTAAAGATCATCGAAGGAACATCGGGTTTGTTCATCGCTATGCCAAGCCGCAAGACTGCAAACGGTGAATACAAGGACGTTGCACACCCAATCAGTCCTGACTTCCGTAATGCAATCCAGACAAAAATCCTGGATGAGTATAACGCTGGTCATGTTGAAACAGGTACAGGAAGCGCAGACGATTAGTCCGGGCTTTTTGATATATTTTTAGGCCGTCGTCAAGTGGTAAGACAATGGCTTTTGGTGCCATCATTTCGCTGGTTCGAATCCTGCCGGCCTAGTATTTTATTTTGAAAATATTTTTTTAAGGAGTTCTAAAAATGGAACGTTTTGTTATCAATGCTACAACACGCAAAGAAACAGGTAAGAAGTATGCAAAGGCAATCCGTGCTGAAGGAAAGATTCCTGCAGTTGCATACAATGAAAAGGGTGAAGCTACAATGCTCGAAATCGCAGCAAGCGAATTCGAAAAGGCTTGGAGATCAATCACAAAGACAACTCTCGTTACACTCAAGATCGACGGTGCTGACAACACAGCATACATTAAGGATACAGAGTATGACATCATTGCTGACAAGGTTCTCCATGCTGACTTCCATGTTGTAAGCGGCAGCAAGGCAATCAAGGCAAAGATGAAGATTCACCTTTCTGGAACACCAGCTGGCGTACTCAAGGGTGGATTCATGGTTAAGCATGTTTCAGAAGTAATCCTCAAGGCTCTTCCACAGGACATGCCAGAATCTGTATCTGCAGACGTAAGCAAGCTTGAGATCGGTCAGAAGTTCACAATCGCTGACCTCAACCTCGGCGACAAGGTAACAGTTCTTACACCAGCAGCATCTGTTGTTGTATCAATTGCACCACCAAAAAAATGATAGAAGCTAAATAGCTTTCTTAAGGCTGCCCGCGTTGCATCATGGGCAGCTTTTTTTTTAGGAATTTCTATGTCTGATATCTTTGAGGATAAAGTCCGTCTGGGACTCGACAGATCTCTTTCCCTATGCGGAATCTCCATTGCTGAAGTTGCCTGTATCGGCGCTGCGGTATCGGGAGGCGCGGACTCTGTTTCTCTTCTCGTTGCACTAAAAAACATTCTGCCGGAAAATGTCGTGCTCAAGGCAATCACTGTAAATCATAATATAAGGCCAGCTGAGGAAACCTGCGGTGATGCGGAATTCGTGCAGTCACTATGCGGACAGATGGGCATAGAATGCCGGCGCCAGGATGTTCCGCCTGGAAAAATAAAGGAATGCTCCTCCAGTGCTGGTTCTGGTATCGAGGATGCCGCAAGAAAAGAACGCTATGGAATTTTCGAAAGCTTCATGAAAAATGAGTCCGTTGATTTCCTATGCCTTGCCCACAACCGCAACGACCAGAACGAAACTGTGCTCATGAGATTTCTTCAGGGTAGCGGTGATCTTTCTGGAATTCCTAAAGCAAGGGGAAAATATATCAGGCCCCTTCTTGCCATCACACGGAAAGAAATCGAGGAATATCTTGAAAGACGCGGCGTGCCTTACAGGACGGATTCCACCAACAACGACAATTCAATGCTTCGCAACAGGATCAGGAATATTGCGGTTCCAATGCTTGATGAAAATTTCAATGGCTGGACTACCGCCATGGACAGCCTTGCATCCAAGAGCAGGGCAGACAATGAGGCCCTTGATTTCTTTGCCGAAAAATCACTGCAGGATATAAACTGGACTTTCAACGATGGTCGCGTAACTTTCAACGCCCATACTTTTTTTAATCTGCAGGAAGCCATAAGACACAGGATCATCATGAAAGCCGTAAAGCTTGTTGGTGCAATGGACCGCATTCCTTTTTCTTTTGTTGACAGATGGACCAGAAAAGATTATGCGCGTTCAAAGGGACATGAGGAAAGCTGTGGTGTCACATTCCGTCTGGACGGTGATGTTTTTGAAATTGAAAAGAAACGCAAAGTAGCGACAGAAAGCGGTTTTTTTGTTATAATAGAACAATCTGGAACATATTGTCTTGGAGATTCAACCGTCAGTGTTTCTGGATGTGATGAAGGCGGAATTCAGTTTTCCTTTGGTGGTTCCGGAAAGGAAATCCTGGTTGAGGATCTGAAATTTCCATTTGCCTTAAGAAGCAGGCAAAGCGGAGATCAGGTGTTGGATTCCCATGGAACCCTTAGGTCGGTTTCAAAGATTCTTGATGACTGGAAGGCCGGAGATCTTAGGGATTCCGTCGTGATTGTTGAACAGCTACCCTCGGACAGCAGCGGAAGAAATATAAAATGTATATTGGGCAGTGATCTTGGTCTCAAGGACTGGATCACGATAGGATAAAAGATGAAAAAAATTGTCAGTGTTTTATTTATTGGATTGTCTTTCTTTGCTTATGGGCTTGAACCTATCAAGTCGGGAGATCCACTTAAGGATAGCGCAGATCTTGCCAACAGAAGGACTGCGTTGAGATGCCTTTCTAACGCTACAAACTATGCTTCTGACAAAAACTACGAGGCTGCTTTAAGCCAGGCTCAGCTTGGCATCGCCTATGACGATTCAATCTCTGACCTGTGGTATGTTATGGCAGCCTGCGGTTCCCAGCTTGGCCAGACAAGGGCCGAGATTCTTCCTGTCCTTGAACGCTCTCTTGAGAACAACAACTGGGTAAACTACAACCGCGACAATGCACGTCTTATGGCTGCGGATATTTTTTCAGAGACCAACTGTCCGCAGAAGGCACTTGAACTTCTTGATTCAAAGCCTGTCCTTTATTCCAGCGATGCGGAATTTGTCCGCGTTAAGACATACTACAGACTTGGTGATCCTGATTCTATTTCCAAGGCACGCAACAAGATCGATGGTGCAAGAAGGATATATCCTTCTGATACAAGATTCCCTCTCGTCTTTTTCAGAAATGAAGATCCTGAAGCCATGGATCCTTCAACAAAGAGAATCGCCGATTACTTCATTCTTCAGATAGCACAATATCAGGAAGCTTCTCCGGACAAGGATGCGGAACTGGAAATCTACGGAGCCAGTTTTGCGGAAGGTGAGGTAAAGACACGACTCCTTAAATCATTTGCGGCCCGTGGACTTGAGCATCCTCTTTATGCACGTGAAGCCCTCAAGGCAGGTCTCATGGACCAGCAGCATGCCTTTGAATACATCTGCCACTTTGCGGAAACATCCCTTGATATGGATCTTTTCAAAAGTTTGCTTTCCCAGCTGACTGACAAGGATGTTGTTGATTACAGCAAAAAATATCTTGAATCCTTTGACGGAATTCTTGTAAGTGATACTGATGGTGATGGCAACTGGAACATAGAAATCAACTATGTCCGTGGCCGTCCTCAGAAAATCTCCTATGACAGAAACCACGATGGCCGCCTGGAATGGGAAATCTACTGCGATTTTGGTGTTCCTGTTTCAGGAATCCTTGAACAGAAAAAGATGTCCTTTACCTGGTCTCAGTTTCCATATTTGAGTTCCATCGCCTTCAACATGGATACAAGCGATACTGTCGCCGGAGAAAAATTCACATTTGCCGGAGAAGCCCTTGTGTGGTCACCGGTCATGATCGAACAGGATAAATTCATCGCTGAGAAAACAGGTGCGGAATTCTTCTGTCCTGTCCTTAAGGACAACATGGATCCTGTTACAAATGCCCAGCTCCTTGATGCTGCTTCTGCCTTTGAGATTGATTCAACTGCAAGAAACGGTGAACGCATCTGCTTCATCCTTCTCAATGGAAATGTCACACAGTCCATGTATTATAGAGATGGAATTCTTTATGCCCAGGCTCAGTTTGAAGGAAACATTCCTGTCCTAAGGGTTGTGGACTGTGACAACGATGGTGTCTTTGAGACAACTGAATTCTATGACATTGATACAGCCGGAACAATGGAAGTCCATTCCCTCAAGGATGAACGTACCATAATGAGCAACCTCTACGGTGTTCCATCTTCTGGCGCTGAATTCTATCTGCGCATGGTACAGGTAGATACAAACTGCGATACTGTTCCTGATTTTACTGAAGAATATCTCCCTCATGGTGGAAAGATCACTTCATGGGATACTGACTCAAGCGGAAAGTGGAATGTAAGGCATGTGGTCTATCCTTCCGAAGACGGCAGGGAAGAAAGCATGTTCTATGTAAGTCCAAAAAATGTCCTCGTGACAGTTACTTCCAAGGGTGGTGTTCCTGTAAAGGTTACCAGCGGTGTTGAAGACCTTTCTGTTACTTCTGGATCAAGGGATGGTTTCTATTGGCTTTCAAAAAAGGCACATGACTTTGGTGAAAGATCATTTATGAAGCTTGAGGATGAATGCCTTTCCCTTCTTGATGGACAGTCATACCAGGGTGTTTCGATAGTTGTTGAAAATGAAAAATATCGCTTGATCGGTGTCCGTATTGAAGACCGCAGTTATGGGGTTCTTGTTGAGTCGGAATTTCCAGTCTCAGAAGACAAGGCTGAGGACAATGAAAAGAAATAGTATCTTTTGTCTTTACTTTGCGGTTCTTATATCTTTTTTCTCCTGCAGCAGTATAAAGTCTCCTGAAAGTGTCTATGTTCCTGTTGACTACACAGAAGATGATGCCGTAAGGGAACAGCTTGAGGCCATTGAAAAACTTTCAGAAAAGGATTCTGTCCGTGCCATATGGCGCTCAAAGCTTGTCATGGATAAGGTTTCAAATGACACCTCAAAAGATGTTTTCGATAGATGTTGTCAGACAGCCGTCAAGGAGCTGAATGAGCATCTTGATAAAGATGAATATTTTGCGGCTCTTAGGATAGCACGTTCCCTTGCTGCAGTTTCCTATGATGGAACTGGAATGAAACTTTCAGAAAAGCAGATCGAAGCCATTGCATATAAAAATGTTCCGGGAAACAAAAAAGCTTCAGGACAAAAGGAAAGCGTCGCAACACTCATAAGCGGAACTGTGACAGTCTATGTCGACAAGGGAATAAAAATCCAGCGTGGTGTAGGCTATGCCGATTCCGTTCTTGGCAGTGGTTTTTTCATTTCCAAGGATGGGTATATCATCACAAACCACCATGTCATCTCCGATATGGTGGACAAGAAGTACGAAGGCTATTCAAGGCTTTATGTAAAGCTTGCCGACGATCCTGATACAAGGATCCCTGCAAAGGTTGTTGGATATGACAGCACTCTTGACCTTGCTCTGCTTAAGTGTGAGATTGAAGCTCCCTACGTGTTTGTCCTAGGCTCATCAAGTGACCTTTCCGTTGGAGACAAGGTCTATGCCATTGGATCTCCGCTTGGACTTGAGAAGACCCTTACAAGCGGAATCATTTCATCTACAGACAGACAGCTTTTTGCCGCAGGTACTGTATTTCAGATTGATGCCGCCGTAAACTCAGGAAATTCCGGTGGTCCTTTGGTCGATGAGATGGGCAGGGTACAGGCTGTTGTTTTTGCCGGTGTCCAGCATTATCAGGGCCTTAATTTTGCCATTCCTGTTGAATATCTTAAAAATGAATTGCCTTTCCTTTATGCAGGTGGTGAGCGAAAACATCCTTGGATCGCCGCATACGGAAAAACAAAAAGACGCCCTGGAGTCGGTTCCAAGAAAGAAGGAGTCAATGTCTATTATTGTCTCCCTGGAGGAAGTGCAAATCTTTCCGGAATACAGGAAGATGACGTTGTAGTGGGCATAAACGGAATGTCTGTTGATTCATTGGATGAACTGCATCTTGCTTTGATGAAGCTTGAATCCGGCATAGTCACAAAGGCATTGGTCCAGAGTCCTGACGGAAAAAAGTCTGAGAAGATAATCTATCTTGAATCACGTCCGGCTGCTCCTGGCTTTCAGGTCTACAGGCATGATTCCCTGGGCAATGCTTTCTATCCAATGGTGGGTATGAAACTTATCAATGTTTCTGCCATGAACAAAAAGCAGTATATGATTACAAAGGTCATAAAGGGCTCTTCGGCTGAGGAAACAGGATTCAGTGAAAATGACCCTGTTGAAATCTATGACGTTGAATTCACTGATGATAAATCGGCTGCCATAATAACTTTGGCTGCTAAAAAAAGGAAAAACGGATTCCTTGATGTGAGCATAAAATTCTCCGCACCAATGGACAGTACATATTATTTCTAATAGGATAGCGACATGACAGATTTGAAATATAAGCGCAACTTTTGTATTACAGCCCATATTGATCATGGCAAGTCTACACTTGCAGACCGTCTTATCCAGCATGCCAAGATCATCGAAGACCGTCAGATGATGAATCAGATCCTTGACAACATGGATATTGAACGTGAACGTGGCATCACAATCAAAAGCCAGGCCGTAACGATTCCTTATCATGCAAAAGACGGTCATGACTATGAACTTAACTTTGTCGATACACCAGGACACGTAGACTTTTCTTATGAAGTAAGCCGTGCCATTGCTTCCTGTGAAGGTGCTCTTCTTCTTATCGATGCGACACAGGGTGTTGAAAGCCAGACAATGAGCAACATGTATCTTGCCATGGAACAGGATCTTTCGATTGTTCCTGTCGTCAATAAGATCGACCTGGCAAGTGCTGATATTGAAAGCGTAAAAAAACAGATAGACAAGGACCTTGGTCTGGACAGCGCAGATGCACAGCTTGTAAGCGCAAAAACAGGACAGGGTGTGGATGAGCTCCTTGAAGCCATTGTCAACAAGCTTCCGCCTCCAGAAGGAGATGTAAATGCACCTTTGCAGGCATTGATCTTTGACTGCCATTATGATGAATATCGTGGTGTCGTTGTCCATATCCGCGTAAAGGAAGGAACTGTACGTACAGGTGACATAATCCGCTTCATGAGTTCCAATACGGAATATAAGGTTGATAAATGCGGAATCTTTAAGATCAACTACGAGGAGACAGGTGTCCTTGAAGCCGGTGATGTAGGATATATCATTGCCGGTATTAAGACTGTCAGCGACGTAAAGGTCGGCGATACGATTACAACCGCCGCAAATCCTGCAAAGGAACCTCTTGCTGGTTTCAAGGATGTAAAGCCCGTTGTTTTCTCATCAATCTATCCTATCGATTCAAATGATTATGAGGAACTCAAGGAAGCAATGGAAAAGCTTAAGCTTAACGATGCTTCCCTTGTATATGAAAAGGACAATTCCCTTGCTCTTGGCAATGGTTTCCGCTGTGGATTCCTTGGGCTTCTTCATCTTGAGATTGTACAGGAACGTCTTGAACGTGACTTTGACCAGGTTGTAATTTTTACAGCTCCAAGTGTACGCTACAAGGTTACTCCTGCCGGAAAGGATGAGTTCTTTGTTGATAATCCTGCAGACTTCCCTGATGGAAAAATAAATTCTTCACAGGAACCATACATCAGGGCTTCGATCATTACACCAACTGATTATCTTGGAAACATCATGGAGCTTTGCCGCATGAAACGCGGTGTACAGAACAACATGAGCTATCTTGATGAAAAACGTGTAGAGCTTATTTATGAGATGCCTCTTTCTGAAGTTCTCTTTGATTTCTATGATAAGCTCAAGTCCTATAGCCGTGGTTATGCTAGCTTTGACTATGAGGTCATTGATTATCGTCCAACAGACCTTATAAAGATTGATATTCTCATCAACTCTAAGCCAGTTGATGCCTTGGCCCAGCTTTGCTATAGACCGTCTGCCGTTGAACGTGCCAAGGTTGTCTGTGAACGTCTCAAGGGCGAGATCAGCCGCCAGCAGTTCAAGGTCGCAATCCAGGGTGCCATCGGTGCCCAGATCATTGCCCGTGAAACTGTCAATCCTGTACGCAAGGATGTTCTTGCAAAATGTTACGGTGGTGATGTTACACGTAAGAGAAAGCTTCTTGAAAAGCAGAAAGCCGGTAAGAAGAGAATGCTCATGGCAGGAAACGTGGAGCTTCCTCAGAGCGCGTTCCTTGCTGTCCTTAAGGAAAAGGAAGACAACTGACGGGATTTATCTTGAGCTATTTGAGCCACTTGAGAAAGTTGTCCACTTCGGCGCGGACTCTCTTAAGGAATCCTGTATCCATTGAAAGATGGTAGCCGTCAGGAAAATGAAGGTAGAGATATTCCCTGCATTCAAGAAGGGATCTTAACTGTTCCTCAAGGTTTTTACCGTCATAATATTCAGACTGGGTGCCCTTGGAAAGCAATGATTTTATTGCTTCAAGGGCATTTTTTTCGCCTTCAAGAAATGAGTTTACCTTGTCTTTAAGGATCTCTGGTTTTTCCAAGGACAGTGTAGAGGTTCCGGCTGTGTTGGTTGCTTCATCCAAAGTTTTGCGAGGAAGTCCAAGATCAAGGCCTGTCGTGGAGGCATCAAACAGATTTTCTTCTTTTCCAAAAAACATGGTGAACTGCTGCGCATAGGAATGCAAAATGCGTGTGGTGATTACTTTCCCGTTCTTTGAAGGTACATAAGCCGCACCTTGTGCAAAGGCAGCGTCGATGTTGTCTATCTGGGCAATTCTATTGCATGCCATGAGACGGGCTTTGTGGGCCATTGTTCCCTTTGCGTGTGTGGCGCCTGGGGTATAGCTGAAATCAAGGCCTGCTGTAAAAACCTCTATGTCCTGGCTCTTTCTTAGTCTGAGGGCAATGTTGACTGCGGCAAGACCTACGGAACCCATAGGCATGATCCAGTTCTTTATGATTCCTTTTTTTGCAAGGTTGTCAAAGAAAATTCCGTCTGAATATCGTGAAGCAAAGAAAACTGTTTTCCCAGGAAACTTGCTTACTATTTCATTTCTGGAACTCAGGTCAGCAAAGAATGTAACAGGCCTGTTTCCGATAAGATCTTCAATTCCTGTATAGGCTTTCTGGATGGCAAACTGGCTTTCCATGCCACAGACTGCGTCCGGTACAATGTTGCGGCCCAAAAGGGGCAGGAGAGCTGCATCTGCTGCCAGTATGAAGAAATTGTTCCGGTCGACTTTTTCCCATTGGATGGAATCGACACCTTCTCCGGCTCCCAGAACAAGGATAGGCTTTGTTATTGATTTTTCCACATCTTCAATCACAGGGCTTTCCTTGAGAACAACAAGGTTCTTGATAAGGTTCTTTGAGAAAAGCTTGCCCATTTTAACCATTGTGATCCTGTTCTTCCAGAATGTGGCGATCATGTCCTGGATGGCAAGGGCGGTGTAGTCGTAGAGTTCTTTGTCAAAGCGTACTGCGGCGCTGAAGTCGATCCTCAGGGATCTCTTTATTTTTCCAGTGGAAACAAGTGTATGTATCCATTCTTCTATGGTTCTATTTTCCTTCAGGCTGGAAAAGAAGATCTTGTCTTTTATACCGTCCAGTTTTTCAAGATGCTCCCTGGCGATTTCCTCAAGATTGTCGTCATTCTCCAATGCAAGGATAGGACAGTCTTCCGGAAGCTTTGCGACCAGTTTTTCAATACCGTACCAGAGAAGGGGGCAGTAGATGACAATAAGGGTTCCTGGAAGAATTTCAAGTTCGTCCACCACAGTCTCAATGGCTTTTGTCGGATTGTATTTTGAATAGAGAAATGTTCCTTTATATTCTATTGTTTTTAAAAATGAAAAGCCCTGACTGATATCAACCAGACGGGGCTTCTCATTTTGGATCATGTTGTCCAAATTATTTCCTATTCAGCTCTTTTTGAGCTGCTCATCATTTCAAGATATGTTGGGAAGAAATTGTCTTCAACCTTGTCGCTTGCCATGAGAGTGCTCTGCATGCTTGTCTGGTCTGCCTGGTATGCATTTTCAGCAACACCGTCAACCTTGTCCTCAACATCGTCATACTGGATGCCAACACATTTAGCTACGATGATCTTGTTTCCAAGCACGATAGGAGCGCTGATTTCGTCCATCTTGAGGGCGAACATTGTCTTGTATACAGATGCATTTCCTGAAAGTGAAGAGAAGTCTTCAGCGTCTGTTCCCTTTTCAAAAAGTGACGAGTTGCCGTAGTTGATTGGGAATGCTGCAAGTTCCGACTTCTTTACGTTGAACTTAGCGCATGCGCTGTCAAATGATGTAATTGCGGCGTCTGATGTGAAATCTGCTGCAACTTTTGTGAAGTAGTCTTCTACTACAGACTTCTCGTTTGCCTTTACATATGAAAGGGCAACCTTTGCTGTCTCTTCATTGCTGAAGTCAGCTGCTTCTTTTGCTGCTGTGCTCTTGAAGATTGAATAGCCACGCTTTGTCTTGATTACATCGCTGTATGTATCAACACCAAGTTCTGTGATCTTTGGCATGTCATCAAGGTTGTCGATTACATTTTCAATCTGGTATGCGTATCCGCCAGTCATCTTTCCGTCTGAAGAAGAATAGTAGTTCTGTGATTTTTCGCTTGCTGCATCTTCAAATGTGATTTCGTTTGCTGAAATCTGCTTGAGGATAGCCTTTGCTTCTGATTCTTCATCAACTGTGATGAGTGAGAGGCTGTACTTTGTGAACTTGTCGGCATTGTTCTTTCCGTAGGCAACAGCTTCTGATTCTGGATAGTCTTCTGTATTGAATACAGCTGTGTCGAAAGAGTGCTTTTCTTCACCCATCTTTGCGATGAACTGCTTTTCTGCTGTGCTGTACTTTACGCCGTAAAGCTTTGTCTTCTCTGTCGATGTTGCACCTGATGTTCCAAAAAGGTCATTGATGTAGCGGGAGTAGAGGAGTCCGCCCTCTGCGTTTCTTGTGAGGCCTTCGATGTCAGACTGGCTTGCCTGGTTGTACATTCTCTCAGAGAACTTTCCTGTTTCATCTGTGAATGCAGGAAGGATTGCACGGTTGATTGCATCCTGTGGAACCTTGTATCCAGACTTCTTTACTGCGCCTGAGAAAGCCATGTCGAGAACTGTCTGTCTGAATGCAGAGCTGAGAATGTAGTAGTATGTCTGGTCGTTTACATCGTAGCCTGCATTCTTGTAGCTCTGTGCGATGTTTGAAGCTGCGTTGTAGAACTTTGAACCTGGTTCGTATGTGATTTTCTGGCCGTCATATGATCCGAATGTGTTTACCTGGCGGTTGCGGAAAAATGACTCGAAAATTGCGCTGGCACCAAATGGAAGGAATACAACAGCTGAAATGATGAGAATGATTACAGCTCCTACCTTTGATCCTTCTTTCTTGGGTTTGTTTTCTGGGAAATTGATTACTTCACTCATGGAATTAAATCGTCCTTTTATATAATTTCTTTTTATTGAATCCTCTGATATTAAATCAAGAGACAGACCATTTTATCACTGTAAAATTACTGTGTCAATTTAATAAACTGAAGTTGTCTTTATGCTGGTCCTGAATGCTTTCGACGGCGGTTTTTGCCAGAAGCCTGAAGGTTTCAAAGAGCATTTTCCTTGTCTGCCTGTCGGCTTCGGCCACGTTTCTTATTATGCGGAATATCTCATCGTGGGACATGGAGGCAAGATCCGTGTTTGTGCTGACACCTGTGTCCTTGAGCATTCCAAAGAGGCTTGTGACAAAGACCTTTTTCTGCTCGATGTTCAGTTTGTTTATCCAGCCGTTGACAGTCTTTTCTATATATTTGCTTTTGCTGTTGGTGTCTTCCAGCTGCCTGAACCTTGGACCGTGGACTTTCCATGTGAAAGGATCGTGCTGCATTATGCCGCTGCCCGTGCTTTCCACGGTGACATACTCATCGACATGGGAGAAAAGCATGCCGACGATGGAAAATTCAGGTACAAATGACTGGATTTTGCCGGCCGCTGAGAGAAACCCCTGTTCCTGGAAGAATTCCGCCTTGAATCCCGGCCCGTCATTGTTGTATATGGCCATGACCCTGTCCACAATGGATGGACCTGCTTTTGATGCAGCGTATACCGCCAGGTTTCCGCCTTTGGAATGCCCTCCGATGATGATGGTTCCTTCAAGGTCAGCGGCGGCATTCTCAAGGTAAAGCAACGCATCTTCCTGGGCCGGGACCTTGTCCAGATATGCCAGGTTGAAATCTTCGTTCCATCCTACCATGGTGTCGTCGGTTCCCCTGTAGGCTATGAAATTGAACTGTCCGGTTGCGAAAGTAGTCGCGGAAAACTGTTCCGTGGTTTCTGGAATGTACTTGTCCATATATCCACAAAGCTTTACGTCACGGAATCTTCTACAGGTCGCAGCCTTCTCAAGGAGCGTCCATGTCTTTGTGTTGATGAAGGCTCCCTGTGTCTTTCGGCTTTCAAGGTCCGGAAGGGAGGCGAAGGCTTCAAGGACTGCGGCCATGGATATTCCGTCTGTAAAAGAAGATGGAACAACTGATGTGAAATTTATGTAGCTGAGCTGGCAGAAAACAAGGGCATCTACCTCGTTCAGCGGACTGGATTCAAAGGAGATGTCCCCGCGCCAGTCTATGTAATCAAGCAAATCTGACATGCTTTAAATATACAATCGGTGCCGCAAAAATTCAAATTTCAGGGCGGAAAGGATACTGATAGATTTTTTTTTGTATTTTATATAGAATCCTCCCGTAATTACCTGATTTTTTTGGAGTTTCTATGACATTGAAGAATCTTGAGAAGACACTTTCTGAAAATGAGTATCCTGGACGCGGAATCGTCATCGGCAAGTCTGCAGACGGAAAGTACGCAGTTACAGCTTATTGGATCATGGGCCGCAGCGAAAACAGCCGCAACCGAGTTTTCGTAGAAGACGGAGAAGGTCTTCGCACACAGGCTTTTGACGAATCAAAGATGGTTGATCCTCACCTTATCATCTACTGGCCTGTACGTGTCCTTGGAAACAAGACAATTGTAACAAACGGCGACCAGACAGACACCATCAATGACGGTCTCAAGGCTGGAAAGACATTTGAGCAGTCTCTTCTTTGCCGTGAATTCGAAGATGATGATCCTAACTGGACACCACGTATCTCCGGCCTCATGAATGTTGAAGGCGGAAAATTTGATCTCTCAACGTCAATCCTCAAGAGCGACAACGGAGACGGAAAACGCTGCAACCGCTTTACCTATGACTACAGCAATCCTAAGGAAGGTGTAGGACGCTATATCCATACATACATGGGCAACGGATCTCCACTTCCTAGCTTTGAAGGCGAGCCTGAGCTTCTTGAACTTTCAGGAAACATTGATGAGCTTACTGACAAGATCTGGAACAGCCTTAACGCCGACAACAAGGTATCTCTCTTTGTCCGCTATATCGACATTGCTACAGGCAAGTACGAAAGCCGCATCGTGAACAGAAACAAATAATAAAAATGCCGTCAGTGCATGAAAAAAGCAGTCTGCGTCAACAGGCTGCTTTTTTTTATTTTCATTGATTTTTTGAGTCCAGGAGGGCAAGCATCTTTTTGAATGCGGAATCCTCTTTCTTCAGTTCCCTGCTGCCACGGGTGATGTTGCAAAGGGAGATGTTGTATTTTTTCGCTATCTCGCGTTGTGTGGTCCCCGCTCTTAGTTCCTTTACAAGGGACCATCTCTTTGAAAAATCCCTCAGCTCGGAATTTGTGAAAAGACATTGAAAGAATTCATAGACAAGCTGGTCATCCTTGCTGTCAACGATGAGCTTACAGATTTCGCGTATTTCCTGTTCCGGTGTAGGTTTGTTCTCTGCTTCTGCCATTATGATTCAATGCCTCACTATGTTACGGGTTATAGAAACATTATAGAACAATAAATAAAAAAATGAAAGGCGGAACAACAATGTTTTTTTGTTTTGTGGATGTGCAAAAAAAAAAGACCGGCTTTTACGCCGGCCATGCCATTACTGACAACCGGGTGTCAATGGGTGGGAGGGGATAAAATTGAACACCCGGTACATTATATATCGGCCCCACCCCTGAAAATCTTGAATGATTTTTTAAGATTTTTTAGTCCTGAATTTCGTTTATCAAGGCGTCAAGACTCACCGCTATGTTGTAGCTGCGGCCATCAGATGTTGTAACTGTGCGGACTATTTCGTAGTCGCCTACAATGAATCTGACTGTATGCTCGCCCTGTGTCGTATAGAATGGTTCCACTGGGGCTTTGTATTCCGTGTCGTCAAAGAAGATTGTTGTTTTTTCCGGAGCCGCAAGACGTATTATTGGTCTTATGTCACGGAATATTATGTCAACCACCGTGTTTTTTGCCTGTTCCACGGTGACTGCGCGGAGCTCGTTGCGGTAATGGTCGCTTACAAGGCTGATGTTGTGGGTGCCTGAATCCACAAGGAGACCTTCTTCTCCTATGTCGGCCTGGTTTCCGTCAACGAAGACCGTGTATGGTTCCGGCTTTGATCCATCGGGAGCCTGGGCCTTTACCGAGATTATGCCTTTTTCTATGAGGATAGGTTTTGCGGCCACTGTAAATTTTGAGTTAAGCAGGGAATCGCTTGTGCCTTTCATCACCAGCTGGAATCTAAGGAATATGCAGCCATTTTTCTTGTCTGCGATGTATTCTGCAAGATGACTGTATGCGTCTTTTTTTATGGTATTGTTTTTCTCAAGAGGAACAAGGAGGTTCAGGCTAAGGCTGTCGAAGGTTCCTGTTTCTGTACGTACACCGTTGTAGTCTATGCGGTTTTCAGACGGAACCGGTGAAATGGAAGAGTAGAGGGACCATGCGACGCTGTCTCTCCATTCCGCAACTTCCTTTGGAACCTTGATGTTGATTTCTATGCCCTGTAAAAAAGTGGTGTCTTCTGGCAGCTTTATGGCAACTCCATCATTTACAGAAACCTGGACTGATTTTTTGTCAAAGGGACCATCAAGGTGCAGCATTCCAATTCCATGTACACGGAATGGTTCCGCAGCCGCCGTGAAGGCAAGTGCCATGGTGCTTCCTAAAATGAGGTTCCTTAAAAAATCCTTAACTGCCGTAAAAGTCAACATCATCTACAATTATAGTAGGGAAATAGATATGTGACTAGTTTAAAATGGCTTTTTGGACAATTTAATTTTTCAGGAGATTTTCAGGATTCAGGGCGGATCCGTTCTGGGTAAGCTCAAAGTGGAGGTGTGGACCTGTGGTAAGTCCTGTCATACCTACAGTTCCAAGAGTCTGTCCGGTGACGACCTTCTGCTTCTGTTCCACGTTGATGGCGTCAAGATGGGCGTAGAGGCTTTCCATTCCGTTGGGGTGGCGGAGCACTATGTAGTTTCCGTAGACCGGGTTTCCTTTTATGGCGTACTTGACGAATCCTTCGCGGCAGGCAAGGACCTTTGAGCCTTTCTTTGCGGCAAGATCTATTCCCTTGTGCATCTTCCATTTTCCGCTGATGGGGCTTATCCTCATTCCGTATGCGGAAGTAAGGACGCTGTTCTCAAGAGGCATGCTCATCCCTGGGTTAAGAAAATAGGCTCTCTGGGAAGGACTGAATTTTGCCTGCGGTATGTAGTAGAAATCCCTTCCGCCAAAGGAAATTGTGCTGGCGTTTTCTTCGCTTACCTCATCCTTGAAACCGCTGGCGAGGAGCACCTCGAATGAGTTTTCCGGTGTCATTGGAATGAAAAGTCCATCGCAGACCGGGAGTATGAGAGTGCGTCCCTGGATTTTTTCCGCGCTTTCCTGGACGGAATTTATGGTTGCAAGGGTGTCCTGCCTTATGGAACATCTGGCGGCTATGGTTATTATGGTGTCTTCCGGACCGGCCTTGTAGCTGTAGAACTGCAGCTCCGGTTGCATTCCGCGGAACAAAGCCTTGTTGGCGTTCTGCACGTCCTGCTGGTACTGAAGGAAAACATGGTTGCTTGACTTCAGTTCAGATATTTCCGGGTAGAAGGGCAATACGGAACCTTCCTGTGCCGCCAAAGGAAACAGGAACGCCGTGAGTATGAAAAAAAATGCCGCTTTGTCTATGAAAGGTTTTTTCATTGATAAAAAAAGGGCTGCCTATGAAAGACAGCCCCTTCAGCTATTAAAAAGATTATTCTTCAGAAATAGCTTCACAAGGACATGCACCAGCACATGCTCCGCAAGATACGCATGAATCTGCGTTGATTACACGCTTGTCGTTTGCTTCGCTGATTGCTCCAGATGGGCATTCACCTTCGCATGCGCCACAGTTGATGCAAGAGTCTGCATTGATTTTGTAAGCCATATAGTTACCTCTATAATAAGATAGAATAAGTCTAACATATTTGTGGTCAAAATGCAAATTGCATTTTTTAAGGTTATTGTGGTAAAATTGCTTGCGTTTTCTACGGAATGTTCCTAAATTTTCTAAAAAGTGAGCAGAAAATTTTTTTCAGCGATTATTAAAAGGGCAGGAATCTGTAGGATTGCACGTTGTGCAGGCGGAAACCGTATTTTTTAGTGGGAAGGATATATATTATGGCAAAGACAGAAGAAAAAGCTCCTGTGGACACATCTGAAAAGCTTAAGGCTCTTGAGGCAGCCCGTCTTCAGATTGAAAAGCAGTTTGGTACAGGCTCCCTCATGAAGCTTGGTACAAAGACAGACTCTACGGCGATCGACGTTGTTCCGTCTGGATCGATACTTCTTGACGAGGCTCTTGGCGTTGGTGGATATCCACGTGGACGAATCATTGAAATGTATGGTCCTGAAAGTTCCGGAAAGACAACTCTCGCCCTCCATGCCGTAGCTGAAGCTCAGAAACTTGGTGGCATCGCTGCCTTCATCGATGCTGAACATGCCCTTGATCCTGTATATGCAAAGAACCTTGGTGTAAACATCGACGAACTTTGGGTTTCTCAGCCAGACACCGGTGAGCAGGCTCTTGAGATCTGTGAGAACCTTGTACGTTCCGGGGCAGTGGACATCATCGTAATCGACTCTGTAGCAGCCCTTACACCACAGAAGGAAATTGAAGGCGAGATGGGTGACAGTGTCATGGGTGTCCAGGCACGCCTTATGTCTCAGGCTCTCCGCAAGCTTACAGCCATTGTCGGCAAGTCAAAGTGTATCGTCATTTTCATCAACCAGATCCGTATGAAGATCGGTGTCATGTTTGGAAATCCAGAAACGACTACCGGTGGAAACGCCCTTAAATTCTATTCATCCATCCGTGTTGAAATCCGCAGAATTGAGACTATCGAAGGCAAGGGTGACGAAGAGGCTCTCGGAAACCGTGTCCGCGTAAAGATCGTCAAGAACAAGGTGGCTCCACCATTCCGCAAGGTTGAATTGGACATCTACTTTGGCAAGGGTGTTTCCGCATCTGCTTCGATCCTTGATTCGGCCGTAAGACATGGGCTCATCGACAAGCGTGGTGCCTGGTATACCCGTGGCGAAGAAAAAGTCGGTCAGGGAAAGGAAAACGCAGTCAACTATATCGAATCAAATCCTCAGTACCGTATTGAGCTTGAACAGACTATCCGCGAAAAGCTTTTCCCGGGACAGGTTCTCCGCACAAAAGAAGGCGAGGTGGTCACAAAGGAACAGATTGCCGCATACGAAAAAGAAATGCGTGCTAAGGGTGTAGGTCTTGGTGGTGCCGCTCCTGAAAAAACAGCTGAGGAAGTTCCAGCTGCTGCTCCTGCTGCACCGGAAACTGCGGCGTCTGCAAAGGCAACAAAGTCAAAGGCTTCTTCTTTGGCCAAGGCTGCTGCAGAAGACAAGCCGTCTCCAGAGGAACTTTTCTAGAATGTTCGTAGTCCTCGGTCTCGGTTCCAACAGATCTTTTGATTCTCATTCGTGCATGGACCTTCTTTCCATGGCAATAGAAAGAATAGGTGGTTTTGTAAGCAATCTCAGTGTTTCTTCCGTCTACAGGACCGCCGCCATGTACGTTGTGGACCAGGAAGATTTCTATAACATGGTTGTTACCGGTGATTTCGAGGGCTCTCCACGCCAGCTTCTGGATGATATCCACAGGGTTGAATCAGAGCTTGGCCGTGACAGGACAAAGGAATTCAGAAACGG
This sequence comes from Candidatus Treponema equi, assembly GCA_018064785.1. Lineage (GTDB taxonomy): Bacteria > Spirochaetota > Spirochaetia > Treponematales > Treponemataceae > Treponema_D > Treponema_D equi. Next base: position 3,226 of record JAGHUO010000063.1, on the reverse strand, counting down.
TCCCCGTTCCATCGACATAGACATTGAGTTTTATGGCAAGGAAAGGGTTGCTGAGCCGGATCTGGTCATTCCCCATGAAAGAATTGAAGAAAGGGCATTTGTTTTAAAACCTTTGCTTGAAATCATAGAGAAAGATGCCGATAAGATAAATGCGGATATTTCCTTCCTTGAAAAAAGGTTGGAACAGCTGGCAGACCAGCGCGTGGAAAAACTATCCGTTTAACTATCATTTGTAAAATGCGGAGTCAGCATCTATGGAAGAAACACTTGTAGAATCACAGCAGAAAAGAAAATTCGCAGTAGGCGAAGTATTTGACGGACCTCTCGATTTGCTCTGGAGCCTTATCCGTGAAAACAAGCTGAACATATATGACATTCCAATCTCTGAAATCACGGAACAGTTCCTGGATTACCTTGATTATGCGGTGGAACTTGACCTTCATGATCTCAGTGATTTTTACCTTTGGGCAGCAAAGCTCTGCAGCATAAAGAGCCGCATGCTTCTTCCTGTGGAGGTCAAGCTTGATGATGACGACAGCATGGAAGATCCTCGTGCGGAACTTGTAGAGCAGCTCATCGAATATCAGAGATTCAAGAAGCTTTCAATGCTCATGGAAGAGCGTGAGGAACAGAGCGAGTGGAGCTTTGAGCGCAAGAAGATCGAACGCATCCTTCCTTTTGGTGATGATGAGACCCAGTGGAAGAAGATGGATACATGGTCTCTTCTTGAGGACATGCAGAAAATCTTCCGCAACATCACAAATGTGAACCCTGATGGCTATGTCATTGAAAAAGACATGGAAATTGCGCCTAATGAGAAGATCGCACTCATGCAGGAACTTCTGGATAAAAACGGAACATGCATGTTCACAGAGCTTATTACCCGCAAAGGTAATGAACTTGACGTAATTTGTGCATTTATGGCAATCTTGGAGGCCGTAAAACTGAAAATGGCAGACATTTATCAGAATAAAATGTTTGGAGATATAAAAATATGCAGGAAGCAGGCAGCGTAGAAAAAGTTGAAAATGAGGAAGTTAAGGTTGAAAATGAAGTTTCGACTGAAGCTCCTGTAGAAAACACAACTGCTGAAGAAAATGCAAAGCCCGGTGAACTTGAACTTGTAAGTGAGCCGGCGGAAGAAAAACTTGAAGATGTAAAAACAGAAGAGGAATTCGAGGAAGAAGAGGATGAGGAACTTGCCGCACGCCGTGCAAACCTTAATCTTGATACTGAAACAGCTCTTCTTGAGACTGTGTTCTTCCTTGAAAGCAACCCTCAGAACATTGAATCGCTTTCAAAGATTACAAAATTTGCTCCACATGTGGTCGAGAAATGCCTTGGCCGTCTTAAGGAGAAATATACAAACGCAGACAGCGGAATAGAACTTTCCCAGATGCTTGGCGGATGGATCCTTACACCAAAGCGCGAATGCTTTGATTTCGTGAAGGAACGTTACGGCAAGAAGAACGAAGGCAAGCTTTCAAAGTCTGCCATCGAAACCCTTTCGATAATTGCATACAGCCAGCCTATAACCCGTGCGGAAATCGAAAGTATCCGTCATGTAAATGTCGATAACATGATGCGTGTTCTTCTGGACAGAAATTTCATCTGTGAAAAGGGTAAGAAGGATATTCCAGGAAAACCGACCTTGTATGGAACTACAAATGAATTCCTTGAATTCTTCCATCTCCAGTCAATTGATGATCTGCCAAAGCTGGACGACAACGAAAACGAGAGGTTCCTCAAACTTGCAAAGTAACAACAACAAAGCATCCATATTTCAGAAAAATCTCAACGGGCAGGCTTCGGAAAAGGAAGAAATGCGTCTTCAGCAGTACATGGCCCGCTGTGGTGTCGCAAGCCGCCGTGCCAGCGAAGAAATCATCACCAGTGGCCGTGTGACCGTAAACGGTGAACTTGTTACAACCTTGGGGACAAAGGTTTCCTCAAAGGATACTGTCTGTGTTGACGGCAAGGAAATATCCCTTGAGGAAACAAAACGCTACATCCTTCTCAACAAACCAGCCGGTTATGTATGTTCTTCCGCAGATGAAAAGGGTAGGCAGATTGCCCTTGACCTGCTTAAGGATACTTACAGTGAAAGACTCTTCAACGTAGGTCGTCTGGACATGTTCTCAAGCGGTCTTATCATCTATACCAACGATGGAGATTTTGCGGCCCGTCTTTCCCATCCAAGCGCTGAACTTGAAAAAGAATATATTGTCGATACCAGCACAGCCATGCCTCGTGATCTTGCCGATGAATTCATGAAAGGCGTAAGGATTGACGGTGTCTTTTATAGATGTCTTGATGCCCGTGAACTCAACAGCCATAGAATGAGGATTGTCCTTGCGGAAGGAAAGAACCGTGAGATCCGTCGTGTTTTTGAAAGCCATGACATCGGCATAAAAAGCCTTATGCGCATACGAATCGGCTGTGTGGGTGTCGGTGACCTGCAGTATGGACAGTTCCGCGAGCTTACACAGGATGAAGTGAAGGCATTGCTTAAGCTTTGTAGAAACTAGTTTTTATATATAAAAAAAATTGGAGCATGACATATGGTAGTTGCTATTGATGGACCAGCGGGAACAGGAAAAAGTACTGTTGCCCACAGAGTTGCAGAAGAATTGAACCTTACATTCCTTAACAGCGGAAGTTTTTACCGTGCACACACACTTGCCCTTCTTGAAGCTGGAGTTGATCTTGAAGATGTGGACGCCGTAATGGAATTTGCAGGCAAGCAGGTTCTTGGTTATGTGGATGCCCGCCTGATCCTTAACGGAAAGGATGTGGATGATCTGCTCCATCAGGATAAGGTTGACGCAAACGTGTCGAAGGTTTCATCGATAGTTCCTTTGCGCCATCTTGTGAACGATAGGATGCGTGAGATTGTTAAGTCACTTAACATCATATGCGAAGGTCGCGACATGACCACTGTTGTGTTCCCTCAGGCGGAATACAAATTCTATCTTGACGCCAGCATCGACGTGCAGGCAAAACGCCGTTTTGACCAGGGGTGTTCAGGCCTTACCCTTGAGGAAGTCAAGGCAGCCATCATCAAGCGTGATGAAATGGACAGAAACAAGGCTGAAGGTTCGCTTAAGAAAGCTGACGACGCTCAGTATATCGATACATCTGACTTGACGATTGACGATGTTTGTGCGATAATCGTTAGCAAAATTAAATCATAAAGGGTTTGCTATGGAAAAGGAAGTGGAAAAGA
>JAGHUO010000007.1 GCA_018064785.1 Candidatus Treponema equi | reverse complement strand
GGGATGTACGGGACTCGAACCCGTGGTCTCCGGCGTGACAGGCCAGCGCGATAACCAGCTTCGCTAACACCCCATAAGGTTATTCCACTATATAAAATATTCACCGACGTGTCAAGCAAGTTTGATGGAATTTTAAAAACTTTTTTCAAAGATTTTAGTACTCCCCTACAGCCGATTTGTTCATATACACCATTCGTAGTATAATTAGGCCATGACTATTTTACAGACAATCATTCCCGTATTTCTCATGATCGCTTTGGGAAAAGTCCTGAAAAACAAAAACATCCTTACTGACAAAGGAATAGCAGACATCAAGAACATCTGTGTTTCCGTATTGCTCCCTGTCATGGCCTTTGATGCCCTCATACACGGAACCTATTCACGCAATTCCATTCTTCTTATCGCACTGGAATTCTTCATGCTGTTCTCTGCCTGGGGTTTGGGGTTTGCCATTAAAAGATTCTTCAACGTTTCCATAAGAGACTACATTCCCTACTGCCTGACAACCTACGAAGGCGGACTTTTTGGATGGGCCCTCATATCGATCCTCGTTGGTCCAGAAAACCTCTACTACATTGTCAGCATGGACATCTTCAGCGGTGTATTCGGATTTACCGTCATGTACATCGGCTACAAGATCATCAATGGAGAACAGCCTTCAAAAAAGGAGATTGCCCTATCCATCGCAAAGAATCCTCTGATAATATCAGTCGTCCTTGGTTTTGCAGGTGCCGCATTAGGACTGGGAAAACTCATCGATGAAAGTGAATGGTCCGGTTTGTACTCAAAAATCGTCTCCATGTTCACAGCCCCTTTGACTACACTGATCCTTGTTTCCATCGGTGCCGGCCTTGTTTTTGACAGGACAGTCCTATCACGCGGAATCACTTTCACCCTGGTGCGTTACCTTGTGCAGACAGTTATCGCAGCCATCGTTTTCTTTACCATCGAACATACCATCGGCCTCAACAGGGTGCTGCTCGCCACACTCCTCATGTATTTCAGCTGTCCACCAAGTTTCCTTGTCTCGATCTATTCCCGCAAAAAGGAAGCGGTGGAATTCACAAGCGCGGTAATAAGCCTTCAGATCCTTGTATCCCTGGTGATGTTCTCCGTGCTCCTCATACTTACGATGGGGCTCTAGCCTTTACATTTTTTGGCATATAAAATAGGATAGAATGGAACATTAACGAACGTTCCGTATGGAGGAAATATGTCCGCATATACAAAAGAAGAAGTTATCGAATTCATTGAGCAGGAAGATGTAAAATTCGTTCGTCTTGCATTCTGTGACATCTACGGAAACCAGAAGAACCTCGCCATCCTGCCAAGCGAACTTGAACGTGCCTTTGAGAAGGGAATTCCTTTTGACGGAAGCGCCATTGACGGATTCACTGATTCAGCACATTCAGATCTTTTTCTTGTGCCTATAGCATCTACATTGACAGTTCTTCCATGGAGATCCACATCAGGAAAAGTTGTCCGCATGTTCTGCGAAATCAAGAAACCTGATGGAACTATTTTTGAAAAGGAAAGCCGTTACATCCTCAAGCAGGCAGTACTTGCAGCACGCCAGCAGAATCTTGACATCACCATAGGTACAGAATGTGAATTCTATCTTTTCAAGACAGATGAAAAAGGTGAACCTACAAAGATTCCTTTCGACAACGCAGGATACATGTCCGTCGCTCCTGAAGACAAGGGTGAAAACATCCGCCGTGAGATCTGTCTTACACTCAAGGAAATGGACATCCATCCAGAAAGTTCACATCACGAGGAAGGCCCAGGTCAGAACGAAGTAGACTTCCGCTATGCAGCTCCTCTTAAATCGGCAGACAATGTGATGAACTTCATTACTGTTGTCAGGGCAGCAGCAGCCCGCAACGGTCTTTATGCGGACTTCTCTCCAAAACCACTTAGCGGACAGTGCGGAAACGGATTCCACATCAATGTGACAGTAAAATCAGAAGACAACAAAGATGTCTTTGAATCATTCATGGCCGGTGTCCTTTCCCACATAAAAGAAATGACAGCATTCCTCAATTCAACACCAGAATCATACGACAGACTTGGTTCAGGGAAAGCACCTTCCGCCATCGGATGGGCAAGAGAAAACCGCACACAGCTTATAAGAATTCCGGCTTCTTCAGATGATGAAAAGCGTTTTGAAGTTCGTTCTCCTGATCCTATGACAAATCCATACATTGCCTATGCCCTCATAATCTACGCAGGTCTGGACGGAATCAAGAACAATGCAAAACTTCCACCTGAAAGCGACAGCTCACACAACCTGGAAAGCCTCCCAAAGTTCTGGGGTGAGGCGGCAGACATAGCAAGACAAAGCGATTTCATCAAGGGAATCCTCAACAATGAAGTCGAATCGTTCCTTAGAAGATAGGCAGGTCTGAAGGATACGGACGATGAAACCCTTGAACAGCCACAGAAAGGTGCTCATAGTGTCAGAAAGTGACACCTTCTTTGACAACATATCAAGCATTCTCCCTAAGAACCAGTTTTCTCCGGTAATCCATGCAAAAAGCGGAGGAGAAGCTAGAAGGCAGCTGCTTCAGAGCGACAGCAACATCCTTCTAATAGACAGTCCCCTATCTGACGAGCATGGAGTACTTTTTGCAGAAAATTTCGCGGAAACAAACATGGGTATCCTTTTGCTGGTAAATGCGGACATGTATGAAGAAGTCGCATCAAAGGTAGAGGAACTTGGTATAGTCACACTTCCAAAACCTAATTCACCTCAGATGTTCTACATGGCCGTGAAAATGCTTGCCGCCATGACGCTCCGCCTTGAAAGAATGGAAGAAAAGAACAGAAGCCTTCAGGAAAAGATGACAGACATAAGGATAGTCAACAAAGCCAAATGGATGCTCATCGAGAACATGAAGATGACTGAAAGCGAGGCACATCACTTCATTGAAAAGAAATCAATGGACGAACGACTGAGCCGCCGAGAGGCAGCCGAAAGAATCATTGAGAAATACGAACTCTAGGAAAACATCTGTTTAAGAATCAGCGAATTTTATTTCACTGCGCATAAGAAGACGGAGCATGGCCTCAGCCACTCGTGGATCAAACTGCTTTCCCGAATTTTCCGTAATCTGTTTGATTATCATGTCAGGAGTCATATGGCCTCTGTAACATCTGTTTGAATTCATTGCGTCAAAAGCATCCGCGAGACATGTAATTCGTGCAAACAAAGGAATTGCTTCACCTGCAAGCCTGTCTGGATATCCTTTGCCGTCATAGCGCTCATGATGATAACGTGCAACCATACATGCTTCCGGAATAGCCGTAAGTCCAGAAAGAATCTCAAAGCCACGGGTGGTATGACTTTTTATGACGGCAAATTCTTCGTCCGTAAGTCTTTTAGGCTTTGAAAGTATATCGTCATGAATGCTTATCTTTCCACAGTCATGGAGAAGTCCGCAATAGAAAACTAGACGACATTTTTTTTCGTCCAGACCCATTTCTTCAGCAAGCTGTCTTGAATATCTTCCTACGCGGATGGAATGGCCACCTGTATAAGGATCCTTTGCATCTACAAAGCCGGAGAAAGTTTCCATGACTTCCTGAATGGTTTTTCTTTCACGAAGTTCAATCTGTTCCATATCTGTGATTCTGCTTTCTGTAATCAAAAGAAAAAGGAAACACAAAAACCAGATGATAGTGACAAAAACAAGAACATTGAATGCCGGATCATGGCTGAATGATCTTCTTCTATGGAATGTTATGAAACCTTCTGAAAACCCGAACTCTTCATATTCCGGATCATGGTACATTATGAAACCTACACGAGCAAAAGAACTGGACTTATCCGGAGGGCCAGCAATAAGAGGAGCTTCCTTTTCTTCAACACTAGGATGGTAGGTAAGAGTATCTCCTGTTCTCAGAGGAAAGAAAATCTGATTGCCATTGTTTATGTAAGAAACATCAATGACATCAATATCGATGTTACGCAGATTCATCTTCTGCGACACCTTTTTACCATCATTGTTCTGGCAGATTTCAACCTGACCGCACCAGGCACTTTCAATGAAACAGTTTTTTGTCACAGACAATACAAGTTTCCAGTCACGGATCTCCCATTGTCCTTTGTTTTCTATGACAGCATCAAAAGTGACTCCTCTTAGCTTTGGCAATCCCACTTCAGAGGAAACCAATTCAGACAAGGCTGTCTCCCAGCTGTCAGAGGCACCTCCTCGTTCATATATGGAAACTGAAACAGGAGATGTTTCATCCAATTCAGACAACGAAAGCCTATTCTCTGTTTTGTTGAATTTTATATTACGAAGGAACACGAAGAAATAACACAGAATGAGAACAACAAGAGCAATTGTGAGAATTATGAAGTTTGCACGATTTTTTTTTGAAATCATCTGCCTTATCCTAATTAATCCTTACGTTGAATTCAGAAATCATATAATCCATGGAAAACCTTATGTTGCGCTGTACTTCATATTTTTTCAAGAATGCTGAAATTTCAGGAACATCTATGCTTACCTCGATATCTGAAAGAATCTTATCTCTCAGTTTCTTACATTCGCTACTGTCAGCGGCAACATTTTCATTGTAATTGTCAGAGAGCTTTACCTTGAACTCAATGTTCTGCCAGGCTCCTGATGGATACATGCTGACATTAAGTTGTTTCGCATCAAAATTCACACAACCTTTGACGGCATTTTCAAGGATACGTTCAACGACAACAGCGTATTCAAATTCAGAAGGACCGAGATATTCAGGAACATTGAGATTATATATTATCTCCACACCAGCTCTCTTTGCATGTTCATCAACTTCAAGCGTGACCGCATTTATGGAATTATTGGCACAATGTTTTTCCCTGTTGAATTCAATCGAATCTGATTTAAGCGCAGTGACAAGAGTTCTTATATCCTCATATTTTTCTTTGTCCAGGAGATCCAGAACTTCCGTTGTCATGGTCTGCATGGCACAGTTCATTTCCTCCAGACGGTCAGCCATCTGATTTACTTTTATGGACTCAGATTTCAATCTGTCGGAATATTCAGCAAGAAAAACAAGGCTCATGTCATTATGCTGCTGGTTCTTTTTCTTTGCGAAAAAACGGACAGAAACACCAAATGCAAAAACCATGAGAATAAAAAGGAAAATAACCGCAGGTATAGCTTCTTTATGGTCCAGTATGTTCATAGGCCATACCAGGAGTGAAGAAATCGAACAATAGAACAGAAGCGGAACTATGCACATAATGCCCCATCCTCCAACATCCTCTACAGTCGACCTGAAGTCCTTGGCGATAACCTTGGATGAAATAAAAAGAAGAACCGCATGAACAACGCACTGCGCAAGAACACATGCAAAAATATCACCTGTCGACTGGTATATAAGATAGCAGACAGCATTTCCAGGGAGTATGTAATTCGCTCCGCATAAAGAAATGAATACGGCTCGAAAATTGCGACGTTTGTTAAGGAAAAGAGATACAGCCGCCATAATCGAGAAATTAATCACCGTAGTGACAAAGAACGTGATTCCGCCTGCAGAAATGAAAACACACCAATAATCCAGCGCAGAGGAGACGACAAAGCAGATGGCCGCACCTAAAATCGATTTAGTCCAACCATACCTCATGTTACTGAACAGCATGATATAAGCCAAAATGAAAATCATTGATAATCTGTATGAGATAAAATATAGATTCTGCATTACCTAGAATTATAGCACATTTTTTTCAGATTTCAAAAAACTCAGTATCATAGAAAAATTGGTGTTTTTGATTTTCTTGATGTATAATTTATAGTATAGACCAACACAAGGAGGCACATCATGTCAGTTACATCTTATTCACTTGGTGCAGCTCAGGAAGTCACAGGAAGCAAGCATATCCTTGAAATTGACGGACGCAGTTTCATGATCGACTGCGGTGCATTCCAGGGAAAGCGACAGGAATCCGACAAGAAAAACCGAGACTTTGATTTTGCTGCAGATAAAATAGAAAGCGTAGTCCTCACCCATGCCCACTTTGACCACTGCGGTCTTTTGCCGGTCCTTACAAAAAATGGTTACGGCGGAAACATTTTCGCCACACCAGCGACAAGAGACCTTGCAAACATAGTAATGATGGACAGCGCCCGCATACAGGCTCGCGATGCTGAATTCCTTGCGAAACAGGCAAAGAAGAAAGGCGAAAAATTCACATGGAAGCCGCTCTTTACTGAAAAGGACTGTGTAAAGGCAGCCAATCAGATCATTACCTTGGGATACAACCGCAAGATGTACATTGCTCCCGACGTTCAGCTTGAATTCTATGACGCCGGACATATTCTTGGTTCTTCCCTCGCCTATTTCACCATCACCGGCCAGAGAAAAAATCCATTGAACGACAAGACAAGCGGAGGTTTGGGATTATCAGGCAGAAGATTGTGGCACAGACTTTTTGGGGCAAAAGCAGCAGGAAGTTCAAAATCCGACAGTACCACGACACAGGCATTACGTGGCGCACCCTCAGATGAAATAAGGATCCTGTACACCGGAGACCTTGGTCGAAACAACAAGCCTATCATCCGCGATCCTGCCACAAACATGCCGGCTCCAGATTACATCTTCATGGAAAGCACCTATGGAAACAGACTTCACAAGGAACCTGAAAGTGCCCTCAAGGAACTTGAGAAAATAGTACGTCGCGCAGTGGACACAAAAGGAAAAATCATCATTCCGACTTTTGCCATCGAGCGCGCACAGGAGCTTGTGTACTTCCTTCATCTCCTTGTGGACAAAAAGAAAATTCCTCAGATTCCGATCTATATGGACAGTCCTATGGCAGTCAACGCTACAGGTATCTATCAGCTGCATCAGGAATGCTATGACGAGGCAACAAAGGAAGCTTTCCTGTCACACCACAAGAATCCTTTCGGTTTCAACAGCATGACTTTCGTGCAGAGCGTAGAGGAATCAAAGTCCCTCAATGACAAAGAAGGCCCAATGATCATTCTTTCGGCAGACGGAATGTGTGAAGCCGGCCGTGTTCTTTATCACCTGGCAAACAACATTTCAGATCCCAAGAACATCATCTGTATTGTTGGCTACATGTCGGAGAATACCCTTGGACGAAAGATTCTTGATGGAGAAAAGGAAGTCAAGATTCTTGGCGACTGGTACAAGGTAAAGGCTGAAGTCGTGAACATCGACTCTTTCAGTGCCCACGCCGACTATCAGGAAAGCCTTGAATGGCTCAACACCATAGACACAAGCCGTCTTAAGAAGATATTCCTTGTCCACGGAGAAAAAAATGCACAGGAAAGCATGAAAAAATTCCTTGAAGACAATGGATATGAACACGTAGAAATTGTAAAATATGGTGAAACTTACGACCTGGAGTAACCATTCAGATGGAAAAGGATACAGAGGAAAGAATAGTCCAGCTTGAAACAAAACTGGCATATCTTGAAGATTTTCTAAACCAGCTGCAATCCGTTGCTGTAGAAAATTCAACGACCATAGAAAAGCTTAGGGAAGAAAACCGGCTTATGGCACAAAAAATTAGGGATATGTCCGACCAGATGGAAGGAGATATCCCTAACAGAAGACCGCCACATTACTAGGCGGAACCAAAGGCATGCAAACAGCATGCCTTTTTTTATATGAGATAATAGACAGCAAAGAAATGGAATATGCTTGCAGCCAAAGCAAAGAAATGGAATATGCTGTGGGACCATTTATAATTGCGCAACATGAAGAAAGTTCCGCCAATAAGATAGAGGATGCTTCCCACCACAAGAAGATTTCCACAGGAGATGAAAACTGCAGTCATAACAAGGATTGAAGCCCCGAAAACAAAAATGCAGAAGCCACGGATCTTGTTGCCAAAAACAGCACAGAGAACTGCGAGTATTCCGTATAGAGACCATGAGAGGACGACAAAAGCAGCAAGGACACTTCCTTCAAGAGTCTTCAAAGCAAAAGGAACCGATGTTGCCACAATCAGGAAACAGATGGAAATATAATTTATCCTTTCAAAGACCTTTCTTCCACCTGGAGCCGTGATTGCATGGGAAAGTGTGCTTGCAAGATACAGAACAAAGAAAACAGCTCCGAGCATTGCATAGGAAGCAACCCAGCCGGAACCTGCAGGAGCATGGTAGACAGCCTTGACGATCAAAAGGACAATGGCGGCGACACTTAGCCCAGCACCAATACCATGACAGATCGAGTTGAACAGATCTTCACCGAGAGAGAAAGGACGAGGCTGACGGGCGTTGTATGAGACACGTGCATTTGACTTCTGAGCCTTAAGTTCCTTTTTCTGCTCTTTTTCAATGGCACGGTTCTTCTTCTTTTCAGCATCAATTGAACATTCCATCTTTACCTGACGGATTTTCTCTTTTGCCTGAAGTTTTATTGTCTTTATAGCAGCCTTGCGTTTTGCCTTAAGGGATTTGCGTGTAATTCTGCGGGAAATATCTGCCATGGAGTCACCTCATCTATAATATCTATTCTTTGATTATATCCGATAGATGGATATTTTACCATAAAAAAACCCAGCAGTATCCAACGAATACTGCTGGGAAAACAATGAAGGAAATTTCGGGACAGTCAACCCTGACCGCCCCCTGGCAATTTCTTTTAACAGAGCCTTGCCCGGGGCTATATTTTGCAGTCAGGAACGGAGGATGTCCTGAAAGCCTTTTTACAGATTACTTGCTTGTCTTCTTCTTCTTTGAAACTACGTCGAAGATAACTGCAAGGAGGAGTACGAGACCCTTTACTGCACGCTGCCAGTTAGAGTCAACACCAAGGATAGACATACCGTTGTTAAGAACACCCATGAAGATAGCACCGATTACGGCACCACCAACTTTACCTGTTCCACCGTATGCTGAAGCACCACCAATGAAACATGATGCGATGGCATCCATTTCATAGCTCTGTCCAACAGTTGGAGCTGCTGAGTTGAGACGTGCTGCACAAACAAGACCACATACACCGGCGATGAATCCCATGTTTGTATAAGCAAACATCATTACGTTGTCTGTATTTACACCAGAAAGGCGAGCTGCCTTTTCGTTACCACCGATTGCATAGAGGTAGCGTCCAGGAACTGTGTTCTGTGTGTAGTAAGAATAGATTCCAACAACTACTGCGAGGATGATGAGGATTACAGGAAGTCCCTTATCCTTTGCAAGGAGTGTACCTACGATCATGATTGCAACACAGAGGATTACCTGCTTTGCGATGAATGATCCAAATGATGGAACTGAGTATCCCTTTCTCTGCTTTGTCTTGCGGCTGATGAAAGCTGATACAACAGTAACGAAACAACAAGCTGCAGAAATAAGAACTGTAACAAGGAATGTGATTGCTGCATTCTTCTCTTCAAGTGCATAGTATGCATCTTCAGAAGCTTCCCAGAGTTCGTCTGTCAATGGTTCAAGCCAAAGATCTGGAAGGAAGCTGTTGAAAAGGTTGAGGAATGAAGGTGGGAATGGTGAAATTGTCATACCGTTAAGAAGGATGAGAGCAACACCACGCCACAAAAGCATACCAGAAAGAGTACAGATGAATGGTGGAATATGAACATAAGCGATGAAGAATCCATGCCATGCACCGATTGCTGTACCTACGATAAGACAGATGATGATTGAAGGAAGTACTGGCCAACCCATATTGACTATGAGGATACCGGCTACTGCACCAACAAGACAGATGATGGAACCAACAGAAAGGTCGATGTTACCACCAGTAAGAATACACAGGAGCATACCTGTTGCAAGGATAACAACCCATGCATTCTGATTGATAAGGTTTGTGATGTTTGCAGGTGCGAACAAAGAACCCTTGTCTGCAGCAACTATCAGAACCTGAAAAAACAACATAACAGCAAGAAGGATAAGGATCATTGTGTTACCCTTCAGCGTCTTTTTAAAACTCTGAATATTAGTCATTTATTTACTCCTATATTTTATTTACCGGAATTAATGATGCATGCCATGATCTTTTCCTGATCTGCATCCTTAGCATCCATTTCAGCAACCATGCGACCTTCATTCATAACGTAGATGCGGTCACTCATACCCAAGACTTCTGGCATTTCTGAAGAAATCAGGATAACCGACTTACCTTCAGCAACCATCTTGTTGATGATGCAGTAGATTTCATACTTAGCACCAACATCGATACCACGTGTAGGTTCATCAAGGATAAGAATATCTGGATCGGCAAAAAGCCATTTTCCAAGAAGAACCTTCTGCATGTTTCCACCAGAAAGATTTCCTACATCCTCGTCAACGGTTGCACACTTTGTATGCATTTCCTTTGCAGCTTCCTGAGATACACGGCGACACTCGTCGAAGTCATATATCCAGTGCTTTGAAACTTTCTCAGGCTTTGCTGATACAGTATTCTTTGTGATTGATTCTGAAAGGATAAGACCATTTCCCTTGCGGTCTTCAGTAACATAGGCGATACCACTCTTGATGGCTGCCTTAACATTAGGGAATTCAACCTTCTTTCCGTTGAGATAGACTTCTCCTGAAATGTTTGCGCCATAAGACTTTCCGAAAAGGCTCATTGCAAGTTCTGTACGACCGGCACCCATGAGTCCCGAGATACCAAGAACCTCACCCTTTCTAAGATTGAAGTTAACACCATTACAAACCTTGATTCCATCGAATACAGGATGATCGACATTCCAATTCTTGACCTCAAGACATACTTCTCCAATTTTTGGAGTACGCTTAGGGAAGCGGTCTGTGATGTCACGACCAACCATTGCAGCGATGATTGTATTTTCACTGAATGATTCATGTGCCTTGTCCATTGTCTTGATTACGGCACCATCACGGATAACAGTGATTTTGTCTGCAACGTATGAAATTTCGTTAAGTTTGTGGGAGATGATGATTGATGTCATTCCCTGCTTCTTGAATTCCAAAAGAAGATCAAGAAGATGCTTTGACTCATTTTCATTGAGTGAAGCTGTTGGCTCGTCAAGGATAAGAAGACGAACTTTCTTTCCGAGTGCTTTTGCAATTTCAACAAGCTGCTGTTTGCCGACACCAATATCTTTGATCAATGTATGTGATGATTCTTTAAGACCAACTTCTGCAAGAAGACTGTCAGCCTTATCGAATGTTTCTGCCCAGTTAATTTTTGCTTTTGTACCACGCTCATTGCCAAGGAACATGTTCTCAGCAATTGTAAGAAGAGGTACAAGCGCAAGTTCCTGATGGATGATTACAATACCCAGGTCTTCACTATCTTTGATAGAGTGAAACTTACAAAGGTTTCCATCGTAAAAAATGTCGCCTGAATATGTTCCGTAGCCGTAGATACCGCTAAGAACGTTCATCAAGGTAGATTTACCAGCTCCGTTCTCACCACAAAGTGCGTGGATTTCTCCCTCTTCTACAGTAAGGGTAACATCGCTCAATGCCTTGACGCCAGGGAACTCTTTTGTGATATTCCGCATTTCCAATAATGCTTTTGCCATTGGAATCTCCTATTAAATTTTTAATTGTTCTTAATTAAAACCCATAAAAAAGGCGGGATTGGTTAGAACCCCGCCTTGTCTAGTCAGACTGGACTACTTAAGCTGTGCTTCTGTGTAGTATCCAGAGTCGATGAGGAGAGCCTTGTAGTTGTTGATGTCTCCGTATACTGGATCACAAAGATATGATGGAATAATTCCTGTTCCGTTGTCGTATGTCTTTGTGTCGTTGATTTCTGGCTTTGTTCCCTTCATGAGAGCGTCAACCATTCCTACAACCTTTGTTGCAAGTGTACGTGTATCCTTGAAGATAGACATAGCCTGTGTTCCAGCAAGCATGTTCTTTACAGAACCGATATCACAGTCCTGTCCAGTGATGATTGGGAAGTTAGCCTTTGAGTAACCAGCTGCCTTGAGAGCGTTTGTGATACCCATAGCACATGAGTCGTTTGATGAGTAAACTGCATCAAGTCTTGTTCCCTTTGGACCGTAACCATTTGATGTTACGAGGTTTTCCATTCTCTTCTGAGCTTCTTCTGTTGACCAGTTGAGTGTTGCACACTGTGCCTTTGATGTCTGGCCTGAGCGGCATACGAGAACACCACTGTCAAGGTAAGGCTTAAGTGTATCCATAGCACCACCAAAGAAGAAGTTGATGTTGTTGTCATCTGGAGAACCTGTGAAGAATTCGATGTATGCAGGATCTGCCTTTGAGCGGCTCTTGAGGTTGAGCTTGTCTACAAGGTATTCACCCTGGATTGTACCAACTTTGTAGTTGTCGAATGTTGCATAGTAAGAAACAGCCTTTGAGTTCATGATAAGGCGGTCATAAGCGATTACAGGAATCTT
>JAGHUO010000059.1 GCA_018064785.1 Candidatus Treponema equi | reverse complement strand
CCTGCAGCTTGTATACGCTTCTTGCAGGATATCCTTCCTTGAATGCTTTCTGAGACCAATAGTCGGGTTTTGCATAACTGTTCTGTTTAGACGGCATACATCAATTATCGGAAAATAGATAACTTCTATTTAGATAATATTCAAAAATCAGCTTCCGCGCAGAACCGTCGGTTGCAAAACCATTGGAAAACAACTGCCGTGAACAACCGAAAAATAAAAAAAATACTGTCTAAATATTATAAAATACTGTCTTTTTGCTAAATTTTTGTCTGAATTCGTGCGAAAATTCGTTGTATATAGGAAAGAATAAATCTATACTTTACAAAAATTGAGATTTTGTCATTTTTGACAGAAGGAGGTCCCTATGGACTACGCGTTGCGTTATGGAGATACATTACCTCGCCTTGTAAAGAAGGCCGCCGAAAAATGGCCGGAAGTTTCAGCCCAGCTTTCCCACACGAAGGATGGCGGCTACAAGGAAGTCAACTTCCATGACATGTTCCAGAATGCCATGAATTTCTCAGGAGCCCTCATGGACCTGGGTGTAAAGCGCGGAGACAGAATCGGACTCATCGCCGACAACCGTGAAGAATGGGAACAGGCAGACGTAGGTCTTCTTTCCATCGGTGCCATCGATACTCCACGCGGATGCGACGCTACTGAAAGCGACCTTTCCTACATCCTTTCTTTTTCTGAGGTCCATATCTGCATCACGGAAAACGAGGCCCAGATCAAGAAGCTTTTGAACATAAAGAAGAACGTACCTACTCTTGATGTGATCATCGCCTTCGATGCAATTTCAGACGAAATGAAGGCACTCTGCGGAGAGCAGGGAATCAAATGCCTTCAGTTCCAGGACATGCTCAAGACTGGCCATGAATGGAGAAAGACGCATCCTGATGTTGTTGAACAGGAACTTGAGAAGGGAAAGATCGATGACCTTGCTACGATCATCTTTACATCCGGAACAACAGGAACTCCAAAAGGTGTCATGCTCACCCATGGAAACGTCCTTTGCCAGCTTGATGAAGTAACGGAACGCATTTTCCTTAATCCAGGCGAAAGGGCACTTCTTGTCCTTCCTGTATGGCATGCATTCCAGCGTGCAGTTGAGTACATTGTCATGTGTCAGGGTGCGACACTTTGCTATTCAAAGCCTATCGGTTCCGTATTGCTCCAGGACCTTCAGAAACTTAATCCGGTTTTGCTTCCTGCTGTTCCACGTGTATGGACGGCAGTCTACGAAGGTGTATGGCGCAAGATGAGAAAGGCAGGCGGAATAGCTTTGCTTATGTTCCGCTTCTTTGTAAGCGAATCTGTATTGTGGTGCAAGATCGACCGTAAGCTCCGCAGAAAGCAGTCAAGGTTCGGCAACGACTACCTTGGCTTCTGGTGGCCTATTCTTGTATGGCCATGGCTCCTTCTTTATCCTTTGAGACTTCTTGGAAAGGTCCTTGTATTCAGAAAGATCAAGGCAATGGTCGGCAAAAACTTCCGTGCAGGAATTTCCGGTGGCGGTGCCCTTCCGTCTGTTGCCGACGAGTTTTACTGGGCTGTTGGAATCAAGATCGTTGAAGGTTATGGACTTACCGAAACAGCTCCTATTGTAAGCGTTCGTCCGATCGCGGATCCTATTTTTGGCAACGTCGGCACTACATTCCGTGGAATTCAGGCCCGTGTTGTAGATGACGACGGAATCATCCTTGGCCGCTGCCGCAAAGGTACTCTGCAGATCAAGGGCAACTGCGTCATGCAGGGTTACTATAAGAGACCGGATCTTACAGAAAAGGTAATGACAGTTGACGGCTGGTTCGACACCGGTGATATTGCCATCCTTTCAGTAAATGGTGAGATTTCTCTTCGTGGACGCAAGAAGGATACAATCGTTCTTCAGGGTGGTGAAAACATCGAGCCTCTTCCAATCGAAGCAAAGATAAACGAGTCCCACTACATCGCGACATCGGTTGTCTTTGGTGTGAATGACAAAGGCGTGGACCAGAAGTATCTTACTGCCCTTGTTCTCCCTGACCAGGATTCAGTTGAGACCTATGCCAATGAAAACGGAATCAAGTTCAATTCTTTTGAGGAGCTTTGCGGAATGGAAGCAATCCAGAAGCTTATCGAGCAGATTGTATTTGATGAAGTCAGCGTAAAGAATGGCTTCAAGAGCTATGAGCGCATAAACAAAGTCGCCCTCATCACAAAGCCTTTCGAAATTGGCGTTGAGCTGTCGGCAAAGCAGGAAATGATGCGCTATCGTGTCGCCGAGCTTTACAAGGACAAGCTTGCAATGCTCTACAAGGACTAATATATGGAAAAGATCGACTACACAACAAAAGGGACCTGCGCAAGGGTCATTCATTTTGAACGTGACGATGAAAACAGGATCCACAACATTTCCTTTGAAGGTGGATGCAACGGAAACCTCAAGGCTGTGTCAAAGCTCTGCGAGGGAATGAAGGCGGAAGAAATTTCCGCAAAACTGCTGGGAAATCTTTGTGGCGGCAAGGGAACTAGCTGCGCAGACCAGCTTGCAATAGCCGTTATGGGAAAATAAGTTTTTGTTGCTGTAAAAAGCTAAAAAAACAGGGCCTGATTCCTTTGGGAATCAGGCCCTGTTCATTAATGGGATTCTTTAGAATTCCTGCTTGATTTTGTCTGTGTCCTTGCCCTTGTCCTTTTCACGGATTTCAACACGGCGGATCTTACCGCTGATTGTCTTTGGAAGTTCCTTTACGAATTCAAAAATTCTAGGACACTTGTACATTGCAGTATTTTCCTTTGCGAATGTAGAAAGTTCGATTTCCATTTCCTTTGCATCTTTTCCTTCGTATCCTGGTGAAAGAACGATTGTAGCCTTTACGGACATACCGCGTTTTGGATCTTCAACACCAGTTACGGCGCATTCAAGGACAGCAGGGTGCTGCTGGAGGATCGATTCAACCTCAAATGGACTTACACGGTAACCGGCAGTCTTGATGATGTCGTCCTTGCGCCCAACGAACCATACATATCCGTCTTCATCCATGTAAACATTGTCACCTGTGTGGTATACGCCACCGTCAAAGGCATTTGCTGTAAGAACAACATCCTTGTGGTAACCCATGAGGAGTCCGAAAGGTCTTCCGTCTTCGACATGGATACAG
Source organism: Candidatus Treponema equi (assembly GCA_018064785.1). GTDB lineage: Bacteria > Spirochaetota > Spirochaetia > Treponematales > Treponemataceae > Treponema_D > Treponema_D equi. Next base: position 1,132 of record JAGHUO010000059.1, on the reverse strand, counting down.
AGTTCTCCGATTTCACCTGCAGGAACAGGCTTGTTGTTAGGATTCAATACCTCGACCTTGTAAAGTGGATTTGGTTTTCCCATTGAACCAGGTCTGATTTCGCTGTATTCCATGAAGTTACCGCAGATGATCGTTGATTCAGTCTGTCCGTAGCCTTCGTAGATTTTCTTTCCTGTAAGTTCCAGCCACTTGTTGAATACTTCGCCGTTGAGGGCTTCTCCGGCTGTGCTGAATCTTACGCACTTGCTAAGGTCATATTTGCTAAGGTCCTGGCGAACAAGGAAGCGGTATACTGTAGGTGGTGCACAGAATGTTGTAAGGCCAAAGTTTGAAATCATTTCAAGCATTTTTGTAGGCTTGAAGCTGTTCATGTCGTAGACAAAGAGGGCGGTACCTGCAATCCACTGTCCGTAAAGTTTTCCCCATGTTGACTTTGCCCAGCCTGTCTCTGCGATTGAAAGGTGAAGTCCGTCTTCAATGACACCGTGCCAGTACTTTGCTGTCATGATGTGGCCAAGAGGGTAGTCAAAGTCCTGGAGGACCATCTTAGGATAGCCTGATGTTCCGGATGTAAAGTAAAGGAGCATAGGATCCTTGTTGTGTGTAGCTGCATCTCCTACCGGACGTGGGAATTCAGCAGGAAGCTTTTCATATTCTTCATGGAAAGAAATCCATCCGTCACGAATGTCTTTTCCTACTGTAACGAGATCCTTTACTGTAGGTGATTTTGCCATTGATTTTTCAATTTCTTCCTGGATATGAGGATTGTCATAGGAAATAATCATCTTTACGTCTGCGGCATTTGTTCTGTATTCAATGTCGCTCTGAAGAAGCTGGTCCGTGGCAGGAATTACAATCGCACCGATTCTGTGGAGAGCTGGCATCAGAATCCACCATTCGTAGCGGCGGCGGAGGATGAGCATTACAGTGTCACCCTTCTTTATGCCCTTTGATGAAAGCCAGTATGCGGCACGCTTTGATTCAAGGGAAATTTCATTGAAAGAGAAAGTCTTTTCCTCTCCGTTGTCGTCTATCCATACAAGGGCGCGTTTATTTGGGTCGTCCTGGGCGTAGCGGTCTACGATGTCATATGCAAAGTTAAAGTCAGGGATTGTCTTGATCTTACAGTTCT
>JAGHUO010000140.1 GCA_018064785.1 Candidatus Treponema equi | reverse complement strand
GTTTCATCCGCCAGCTGCTTGTAGTCAGGGTTGTTTCTGCACCAGTTTTCGGCATAGGATCCCTTGTGGCAGAATACCTTGGTCTTTGTGTCAAAGGCGCTGTTGTCGATGTAATCAACCGATTCTGGAAGCATGACGATGGTGTTTTCACCGCATCCCACGAAAGCTTCGTCGCTGATGCTTGTCACACCTTCACGGACACGTACCTTTGTTACGTTGGAACCGGTGAAAGCCTGGAAAGCAATGCCCTTTACTCCTTCTGGAGTGCGGACTTCTTTCTTTTCGCCGTCATAGAAAAGCAGCATGTTGTTTGCCGTGTTCACCATCATTCCGTCTTCATATCTATAGTTTTTGTTGATAGGAAGATACTTGCGGCTGTTAGGGAAAGCTGTCTTTGAGCATGAGATCAGGTTGTCCGGCAACACAAGGTTCTTGATGCCTGTACAGCGGGCAAAGGCCTTGTTCTTGATGGCAGTTACGTTTTCCGGGAGAACGATGGATTCAAGGCCAGCGCAGTCTTCAAAAACACCTTCTTCGATTGTGGAGATTCCTTCCGGAATGTTTACTGATTCCAGGTTGGCGCAGTTATAGAAGGCAGACTTTGCGATTGCCATAAGGCCTGCAGGAAGCTCAATGCTTTTGAGATTTACACAGTCTGCAAAGGCACGCTCACGGATTACGAGTACACTCTCCGGAATCTTTACCGAAGAAACGAGTCTATGGTTGTGGAATGTGTCTTCTGTGATTTCAATTGTCCCTTCCGGGATTTCAACATCATTTAAAAGCAGATCCATTACTTACCTCAATTATGAAATTATCACCTCTAGTATAACATTGAATTTTTTAGTTGTCTAACTCAGGGGGGGATATAAGTCCATAAATTCGGGTTAAATTCATAGGAGGGATTAGAAATTCGGGAATAGTGCGTTAAAATCCAAAATAGCTGTCATTTTTTGGTCGTGATAGGTAAAACTTATGGCAAGGCATAATGATTCCGTATTTCACAAAAAATGACAAATTCTATATTTTCTACATATTCTGATTTTTAGGAGAAAAACATGAAGAAGATTATTTTTGCTGCCGTTGCATTTGCAGCTGCAGGATTTTCATTTGCCCAGGGTTGGGATGTAAACGGATATTTCCGTTCTGGTCTTGAAGGTAACTTTGACGCAAAGGATGCTGAGACAAAGGTTTACAAAGATGGCCAGTACTACGGAAACGGAAAATCACGTGCTAGATTGAACGTAAACTTCATCCAGGACGACTATGAGTTCAAGTTCCGCTACCAGTGCGACGGTTTTGGATTGAACAATGCTGATGCAGACGGAAAAGAAGTTTGGTTCACACAGAACAACATCAAATACATGATGGGAACAGCAAAGTTCTGTGAAGGAAAAGTAATTGCGGAAGCAGGAAAGCTCATGGACTTCTATACACAGTCTGAGGCAAGATATGAATACCAGGCCATCGGTGGATATGGTGTTCGTGCAGTATTCGTTCCTGTTGACGGCCTCTTCCTTTCTGTGGCAGGAAGCACCTATAGGGCAGAAGGATTTGTTGACGGCGATGATGAAGTTGCCGACAAAAAGGTCAAGGCTGGAGACATAAAGCTCAACGAAAAACTTTTGACCGTAAGCGCAAAGTACAAGCATGAAGCTTTCACAGTTGCCGGAGGATACAACCTTGCAGGTGAAGCATATGGATTCTTTGCCCTCAAGGCTGTACCAAACCTTAAGTTCAATGTCGAGGCAAAGTTCCTGACAGATGATGTTTCTGGAAAGACAAACAAGAAGGGTGAAAAGACAACACTTACAGAAGCTTGGGAATTGTTGAACTACAATTTCAAGGGAGTTGGTGCTCCTCTTGAAGTAGGTGTCTACTGCCACCAGATCATTGTTGAGGACAACAAGTCAATCGAATTCTACCCACACTTGTCTTATGCAATCAACAGCGTGGTATCTCCTGAATTTGAAGTTGGCATCAAGAATATCGAAAAGAATGGTGATGCAGAATGGACATATGATGTAACACCTTCAGTTAAGTTTACAGCCGGAAAAAGGGCAACAGTCAAGGTTTACTTCAACTACGACAAGGATGCAAAGAGCGCTGTAGGTACAACACTCAGAGTTAACTTCTAGTAGAAAAGCTTAAGGCAGACAAAGGCAGGATGGTGGTTCCGGCTGTAATGGCAATGGAACTGTCAGCCTGCTTTTTTGTTTCCACCTTACGTAAAAAAAATGTATAATCCTATCCATGAAAGAAACACTCCATCATGTAAAGGCAAGCACGCAGTACAAGCGTGAGCATAAACCTGACTACGGCAAAGAACGCATCGATATCCTTTATGAAGACAAGGACATTGTCGTGATAAACAAACCTACGGGACTTTTGTCAGTTCCGTATCCGGGAAGCAAGTCACGTACCGCCATTGACGTTCTTGAAAAGATTATGAGAAAGAAGGGTACATATACCGCAAACCATAAGCCCTTTGTTGTTCACCGTCTGGACAGGGACACAAGCGGGGTCATGATGTTTGCCCTAAATGAATACATCCAGAAAAAGATCATGGGTTCATGGCAGAAAATGGTCACCGGAAGGATATACCATGCTGTTGCTGAGAACCCAGGAAGCCATCATGATCCATTGCCTGATACTGGACTTATCGATGATCCCCTTGCCCAGAATGCCCATCATGTTGGATATGTGAAGAACAGGGCTGATGACAATGCAAAGACCGTGGAGGCAAGAACAAATTTAGTTATTGTCGGACGCGGACCTACCCATACGCTTTTTGAACTTGAACTTGATACGGGAAAGAAAAATCAGATCCGCGCACATCTTGCAAACAGACACTATCCTCTTGCAGGTGACGAGAACTATCGTGCGAAGACTGACCCTTTCCACAGGTTGTGCCTTCATGCACGCACTCTGGAATTCATCCATCCGGTTACGGGGCAGAAGATGAAGTTTGAGCAGCCGGAACCAGAGGAATGGCTTGAATATGTAAAGAAAGGTGACAGGCATCCCCAG
>JAGHUO010000075.1 GCA_018064785.1 Candidatus Treponema equi | reverse complement strand
TGTGGCTTCTTTGCCAATGGAGTAGCAAGACCTGCGTCAACGCATTTCTGCATCAAGCTGTCGTATTCTTCATTAGATCCGTCAGCAACAACTACGTTGTCTGGTTCACACATGGCAACGCATTCTTCTACCCATGCCTTGATTCCTGGGTGTTTGATGTCATTAAGAGTAAGAGACATAAATAACTCCTGTGGCTTAAAATCAGTTTTTATGAAACATCCTTCATTACAACGTAACCGGCTGTTTTCATAAGGTCCACGCATTCAGCTGCAGACTGGCAATGCCTACCGACTTTCACAACCTAAATATACAGTTTTTTCATTTCTAATTCAATAAATGTAAAGAAAATCTGAAATATGTTAGAATATTTGCATGGAAAACAATAGATTCAACCATTGCCCTGACTGCGGCTCAAAGACGATTTCTACAGAGATGAACGGCAGAAAATGGAAATGTCCGGACTGCGGATTCACCCTCTACAACAATGTGGCTTCTGCCGTCGGTGCCGTTATAGTTAACAGCCGTGGAGAAGTCCTTCTTGAAAAGCGGGCAAAGGAACCGCGCAAAGGATACCTTGCTTTTCCCGGTGGCTTTGTGGATCCGGATGAAAGCCTTGAGAAAGCGGCGGCAAGGGAATGCAGGGAAGAAATCGGCGTAGAGGTCGATTCCGTCAGATACATCGCGTCCTTTCCAAACACATACACATACAAGGACATCGTCTATAAAACATGCGATGTGTTCTTTGAGGCCACAATTCCAGCACAGGCGGAATTCAAATGCCAGCGCGGTGAAGTCTCGGAACTGGTATGGATGCCTTGTTCCACAAAGGAAGAAATAGAAGCCATTCCCCTGGCCTTTGATTCCGCAAGACAGACCTTGCTTAAGCGAATTTCCTATTGACACTACCATGGTTAATTGATAGACTAGTTTCACTTTGGCGTCGTACCCAAGTGGTAAGGGACTGGTCTGCAAAACCACTATGCATCGGTTCGATTCCGATCGACGCCTAGCAAAAGAGCCTTCATCAAACGATGAGGGCTTTCTTTTTGCCTTCCGGTTCTTTCGAGCAAAGCTGGGGACCGATTACATATAAGGGACTGCCATTCCGGTGGTCCCATTTTTTTTCTTTAAAATACATGATATATTTTTATCATGACAGGAAACATAAGCATCAATCTGATAGTCTGCCTGGCAGGGCTCCTGCTATGGATCGTGGACTTCATAATCATGCAGTGCAAAATCAGCACGCAGAAAAAGAAACTTACGGCAGCAGGCAAGGAAATTCCAAAGGCGGAAACTGCATACAACGCAAGCCTGAGCCTTACGGTCCTGGTGGAACTTCTTCCGGTACTCATTCCCTTAAGCTTTACGACCGAGACAATCGCATGCGTCTGCGGCGTCCTTGGGTCATACATAGTCCTTGCGGAAAGACTGCAGAAACTCAAGAAGGCGGAAGACGCCCAGTAAGCCAACAAGAATGAAAAGAAAACTGCTTGCGGCACTGATTTTTTTTGCCGGTACCTGTGTCTTCGCCAAAGAAAAAATACTTCACGCTGAGACAAAGTACTTTGACATAATTTTTGAAGAATCCTCAAACAAGAGCGCATCCATCATCTATGAAAAGGCAGATGGAATTCTTGAGGATCTCTGCAGGCAGTACAGGATCTCACCTGATTTCAGGATTCCCGTTGTCATATCCCCGTCGACAGAAATCTTCAACGGATATTTCACAAACTACAACTACAACCACATTGTCCTCTTTGACTCGGTGCCAGACCAGGAGATGCTGAATTTTGAAAACACCATGGAGTCCACCTTCATCCATGAGCTGACCCATCTTGTAAGCACAAACACAAGAAGTCCTTTCTGGAAAAACTTTGACGGCATCATGGGTGACATCTACAATCCGGGCTACTACATCACCATGACGACCTTTGCAAAGGAAGGCGCGACCCTTTATCAGGAAAGCAGGACAGGAGCCGGAAGACTCAATGACGGTTTTTACACCCATTCCCTCAGGCAGGCAAAGCTGAGCGGAAAGTTCCCTGGTTATTCCGACATGTTCGGTTCAAGAAGCATCTATCCTTCGGGCAAAGGTTCCTATCTTTTTGGAGGAGCCTTTACTGAATACATCATAGAAAAATACGGCATGGATAAATACGCGGAATTCTGGTACTGCGGAATAAATTCAAAACGCATTACGGTTCCTGGAGTCTTCAAGAAAACCTACGGCCATTCGATGAAAGATGAATGGAAGAATTTCTATGATTCCATCGACATAGACGGCATTGATCCGGATCCTCTTTCCACAGACGGAATCACTGAAAGCGGCTTTGCATGCAACAGCCTCCATAGATATTCCCTGGGAGGACTGAAGGGAAAAGAACTTGTCGTCCTTGATGAGACAACAGGCACGATCTATTCAGGCAGAAAAAAAATCATCACTGACCCAGACATACTCAGCATGAAGACATCCTGTGGCGGGAAATACATCTGCGTCACAAAGAGCGACAGAAACCACATGGAAGCAAAACTGAAGGCTTCAATATACAACAGTGAGAATTCAAGATGGACGGACCTTCCTCAGAAAGGAATAAAGGAAGCTGCTGTAATAGAAAAAAACGGAATACCATACGTCGTGGCAATCTCCATGCATTCCCAGTACTGCACGCTGTCATGCTTTACTTTGGATTCCCCTAAGGAAGAAATCTACCGCAGGAAATTTTCATACGGCCTTGTGCCTTACGCGCTTTCCACTGGCGGCAGTTCCATTTTCTTTTTCATGAAGGACGGCCTTTCTACAAGTCTATGCAGGACGGATTTTGACGGCGGAAAAATTTCAGACCTGAAATGCTTTCCTCTGGACGGTCTGCGTGTCATGGATCTTTTTGCCGAAAGCAATGCAGACGGAACAACCACAGTCCTCTTTTCTTACTGCAGCGGAAAAAGTTTTCCACGCCTTGGAATGGCAGACATTTCTAAAGACAGCATGAAGACCAGGCTCATGACAGACGATCTGAGCGGCGGCATCTACAGTCCGGTTGCTTCGGAAGGTGAAGTTTTCTACAGCGCAGGCCTGTACGACGAGACAAAGATATTCCGGCTGGATGAAAATAAATTTGACTATGAAAAGCGGCAGATTTCTTCAAGGACTTTTGAGGAAAGCAATGATGCGACCTTTGAGATTCCGGCTGAAAGAATTTCAGAGTACAGAAAATTCCTCTACCCGGGGCAGACGATTGTTCCGCTTTCAACAGTCAAATCATATTACCTGTGCCCTTCGATCTACCATCAGGAAGAATCCGACAGCCTTGGACTTGGACACAGCTATCCATTTGGCCTGACCGTAATAAAAAACAATCCAAGCGACACAAGGCATCTTGCGTTTACGGCGGGATACAACCCTCTGAACAACGCAGGTGGATTTGGTTTCATGTTGATGGGGAAAACCTATGACAGTTTCGCAAGCCTTACCGATACGTCGAATGTGGTCTTTGACAGCAAAGGCTTCATGCAGGCATCAAACAACCTGAGTGCCTCTTTGGACTTCAAGACCGGAAGCATTTCCCATATCGTCCTGAGCAACTCCAACTTTCTCATGTACGGCAAAGACGACATGAACCAGGATACAAAGGATGATCATCGCCTTTCACAGGAACAGCTGGACCAGAATTATTTTTTCCTGAGGAACATCGCGTCCGCCACATTCACCACCGTGCACAAGACAGGCCCAAGAACCCACGAGACTTCAGGATTGGCACTTTCGGCAAACTACAAAAATGTCTATGGCGCCACCGGATCAGACAAGTGGGATTCCATCTATGCAAGGATCACGGATTTTAATGACGGAAGTTTTGCCTACAGCCAGCTTTATCCAAGCGCAGAGCTCCACATAAACAGGCTTCTTCCATTGGAAAACAAGGGACGCTATACATTCAACCTTCCCCTCATCCTTTATGGATCATTGTTTCCTGACAATTTTTCCTTTGCGCAATACGCAGCTGAGGCAGTCCTTTTCTCCTGGGAAATCCAGAAGGGCCTTGGCATGGCACCAATATTCGCCAACACTGTCTCGCTCAAGGCAAACTATTCCGGCGAACTTGTGAATTATTTCAACCGCAGCATGGAGATCCGTTATCTTAAGGAAGACATTGACAGCATGGACCTCATGGTACGCAACGACTATGCAGGCGGCAGGCTTGTCTTTACTTTCTGCGGAAACACAGGAGCCATAGCAAATCCAAATTTCATCATGGCCCTGTCGTGCAACATGTTCATAGGTGTCAGCGGCCCACACAAGGGAGAAGCAAAATCTTCTTTCACAGCTAGCATAAACATGGGTTTGTTTTAGGTTCCGCCTTGAATGACAATTATGTTTTTTTTCTATAGAATTATTCCATAAAAACCACGGAGCAATTTAATGAAGTTCTTTCGTTCACTTCTAATGACAATCATTCTTTCTACAGCAGGCGGAACTGTTTTTGCCCAGAAGCATACAATCGATTTCTGGAGCAATCTTCCACACGAGCAGCTTGCCAAGGAACTGACGGACAGGATGACGGACGAAGAACTCCTTGCGCAGATCCTCATGTTTGGATGGGCAGGTGCTGAACCAAGCGATCTTCTGAATTCCTGGGTCACACAGCGCGGTCTTGGCAGCGTAAAGGTTTTTGGCTGGAACACAGACAACATCCAGAAAGTCGCAAGATCAATACGCACACTCCAGCAGGAAGCAGCGGAACGTCCTTATAAAATTCCATTGTTTGTAGCCACAGACCAGGAAGGCGGATGGATCAGACATGTCAAAGGAGAGACTTCGGACACACCAGGCAACATGGCCATCGGTGCTTCCGGCTATCCAATCGACGCATACTATTCAGGCTTCTATATAAACAGGGAAATACGTGCCCTTGGCATCAACATGAACTTTGCTCCAACAGTGGACCTTTACAGCAACCTTGATTCAAGCGTCATCGGTCCCCGTTCCTTTGGTGCTGATTCCGTAAGCGCAGGTGTACTGGGAGAAGCTTTTGCTCAGGGATCCATGGACGCAGGAGTAATTCCAACTGCAAAACATTTTCCTGGCCACGGAGACACCAGCCTGGATAGCCACGGAAGACTTCCTCAGATCGAGATTGATGAGGCCACACTGCACAACCGCGAACTTGTTCCTTTTAAGTATCTTATAAAAGCAAAAATTCCTGCCATCATGAGCGGACATCTTTCATTTCCCCAGATTGAAAGCGACGGAACACCTGCAAGCCTTTCACGCATGATGCTTACGGATCTTCTGCGCGGTCAGCTTGGCTACGACGGGCTCATAATCACCGATGACATGATGATGAACGGCGCCACACTTTTTGCCGGTTCCTTTGCCCGTGCGGTGACCCTTGCCATCGATGCGGGAAACGACATCATCATTTCTTCTTCAACAGCAAACCTCTACGACAACATGTGGACAAGAAACCTTAACCTGATGGAACAGAATTCCAACTTCCATGCAAGAGTAAAGGATGCGGCACGCAGAGTCATTCTCGCAAAGCTTCAGTATTTCAAAAATGAAAATCATGCTCCGCTCTACCCGGATGAAAACACGATCTACGAACACATTCCGGACAAGGACGGACAGAAATTTTTCATAGAACAGGCATGCCGTTCCATAAGCGTCTACAAGGCAGAAACCGCACTTCCTTATGTTCCGGCTGAAAATGAAAAAGTTCTTGTGGTAGGACCTTTCCTCTCATTGTACAACGAGGCAAAAAAGAGATACCCGGGAGTTTCAACCTTCCACTACAGCTATGAACTGCGACGGGATGAAAGCAACTTTGACGAATGGAACGCCGCTCGCCTTACACAGGTGGCGGACAGTTTTGACACGATAATAATCACGGTCTATGACAAGCACACGGCAGGAATCGCAAAACGCCTGCGCTATATGGACAAAAAAGTGATCATACTTTCCATAATGTCACCGGTGCACATACTGAAAGACTTTGACTGGGCAGACACCATACTGTGTGGATACAGCTATTCAACCTATTCCTTCGCTGCATTGTTTGGTGCACTGAGCGGAGAATTCGTTCCAAAGGGAAAGATTCCGCTGGATTGAAAATAAAGCTGAAAACCTTATCTTAGATTTTCAGCTGCCGTATTTCTGACCTGCTATTAAGAAAACTTATTCTAAACTGTAAACTTATCGATTAATCGGTTGTAGAATTATTTTCTTTGAAGCTTTTTGATATGATCCTACCTCTACAAACTCTACTTCTTTTGAATCCAGATAGCGTCAATGTCACTGTTGAGTATCTTGTAAATGGATACAAAGCACCTACTACCGAATTGGAGAAATATGATTTTAAGACTCTCTTTCAAGATCTGGTAAAACTTGATGACAATTCAAGAGCTGTAATAAAGGCGATGATTCATGCCTTTGCAGGAAAATCACAATAATAACCTAAACAATTTTATACTTTACATCTATACAGTACTTCTTAAATACTATATTATAAATTCATTGGAAATGCCTGACTTTAAGGCGGTTGTCTCCCAAACTCAATCAGCTTTTGCTGAAATTTGACTATGGGAGGATGCTTATGACTTTCGACAGAGTAATTGCAGTTGTTGCATGTGCAGCAACTGTTATCTGCACAGTTATAGCAGTGCTCTCTTATTTACAGAATTAAGATGAGTTAAAAAAACAAGCCGCCTAGATTGAACCCCTCGGCGGCTTTAGCCAAATGTGGAGACAACCGACAAAGTCGGGCATTTCCTTTTCATTAATATAACACATCCGCTGTTTACGGTCAAACAGCAGATGCAAAAACTATTAGAATGTATCCCTACATCTATAAACCTCACCCCGCAACTTCGATTTTATTGCGGCCGGTTTCTTTTGCTTTATAAAGGGCAGCGTCAGCGGCGTTAAACCAGTCAGTTTTTTCCATTCCGTCTTTTAAAACTGAAATGCCTGCACTAAAGGAAAAATTTCTACCCGGTGCAAAAGCAAAAGTTGCGGAACAAAAATCATCCTTAATTTTCTGAACACGATTTTGCACAAAATCAAGGTCCTCTGTTTCAAAGGCAAGAACAAATTCTTCTCCGCCAAAACGAAAAGCATGTCTACGGCCCTGCATCCTGTCTTTTATGATATTTGCAAGAGCAATAAGAACTTCATCTCCGGCTGCATGTCCGTAGGTATCATTAACCTGCTTAAAATGATCAATATCAAGAATTACAACAGAAGGTTTGTATTCACCTGCAATGTATTTTCTTCTGTAGGCATTCATACAACCATCAAGAGCAGTTTTATTATAAAGCTGAGTCATAGGTTCAATCTTTAATTCTTCGATTAAAATCCGCTGCTTTTTATAGTTGCTGTAAATGTACTGAAACTGAATTTCCTGTGTTTTTGAAAGAGCAGCGCAGACAATGTAGCTGACAAGAAGCAATGCACCTAATACAAGAACTGAAATATTTCTGTGGGTCGGATCAAGGTCAGGCCGCTTCATATTAAAAGCAATGGCTGTAAGGATAAAAGGAATAATATTAACAAGAGAAACTATTCTTAAGATTTTCCTGTCACCAAAAATCATGCTGGTAAAAATCGGGAAGGTAATAAGGTACATTACGGTATAAAAATAAACATTACAGATGGCAATACTTGTACAGCTGACCATAACTGAAAAGCAGGCTGTATAATTCCTTACCTTCTCTGAAAATCTTTCACTGTAAGAAACCCAGGTACAGCCTGTAGAAGCAATAATAATAAAAATATCCGGTCTTATAACACCTCTCCATAAATAAACGGAAATAGGATAATCAATAAGACCTTTTTCCCAGAATCCCTGAGTGAGATACATAAAAAAAATACCCAGCTGAACAGCTATGGAAAGCAGTGCACCAGCCCAGCAGACAAGAGCTATTCTCTTTTGAATTTTTCGAAAATGACTCCTGCGATATTCTTCGAAATTCATACTATGAATATAACACGCTTTTTTGCTTCTGACATTTTTTTGTTTATCCGATAAAATAACTATATGGATAACATTTCTAAATTCTATGCAGACGCACAGAGAATAAAAAAGCATTACCGCGCGGAACACAGCAACTATGACGGCGGAGAAGTATGTGGCCAGATTAAGGAACTTTTTGGACGCAACAACGCCCATGTGAAATCCCTCGCCCTTTCTTTCGCCGACTACTGGTATGATACATACATCATGAATTCCGCCGAGATGGAAAACGAACCAACAGAAGCACATCTCCAGGTACTTGGATCCATCCAGGCTTTGATCGACAATGATCCGGAACAGATAAAGGACCTGACCCAGGATGACTGGAAGGAACTTTGCGACCTTACAAACTACGAAGCCGATGACCTTCCGCTTGAGATCCTCAACGACATGATGATCCTATTTGTTGACCACCAGGCTTGCTAGAAGATTATGGAAAAGAATTTATATTCCGCCTGTACCCAATGTCCTAGAAACTGCGGCACGGATAGAAGCAACGGAAAATGCGGTTTCTGCAGGGAGACGGAACAGCTGAAGATCGCCACAGCCTGCCTTCATTTTGGAGAGGAACCCCTCATCACCGTCTTTGGCGGCAGCGGAACTATTTTTGTAAGCGGATGTACCCTTCGCTGCTCTTTCTGCCAGAACTACCAGATCAGCCAGCAGGGAATGGGAAGCGCCGTAGACAAAGAAGAATTCGTTGACATGTGCCTTAGGCTACAGGAGCTTGGCGCAGAGAACATAAACATCGTGACAGGCAGCCATCATATTCCAAAGCTTGCGGAATTCCTTGGGGCTGCAAAATCATCCGGACTTAAAATTCCCATCACCTGGAATTCCAGCGGCTACGAAAGTGTTGAAAGCCTTGAGCTTCTGAAGGGCATCGTTGACGTATGGCTTCCGGATTACAAGACCGTCAATTCCATCATGAGCAAGGAACTTTTTGCCGCCGAAGATTATCCGTCAGTCGCAAAGAAGGCTATCCGCTGGATGGTTAACAACACTCCCATGGAAATCGTCGAGGTCAAGAAAAACGGTGAAATCCGTGAAAAGATGCTGAGCGGAACAATCATTCGCCACCTTGTATTGCCAGGACGTCTGGACGACACAAAGCTCACCCTTGACTGGCTCAAGCGCGTTGCAGACGGAAAGGCATGCATTTCATTGATGTCCCAGTACACACCTGTTCCTTTTGAAGGACCTGCGGAAGAACTTGAATGGCGAAAGAAATCCCTTGGTGCCTTCCAGAACCGACTCATAAATACGGACGAAGACAAGACACTTAGGGAACTGATTGAAAGCTACGACTTTGAATATCTTTTCTACCAGGACCTGAGCGCCGACACCACCTGGCTCCCAGACTTCAACAGAATTCAGCCGTTTAGTTTTGAACTGGCAAAGCCCGTATGGCATTTCTCAAGAGGATTTGTTGACAGATGAATTCCGCGAATGAAAGGCAAATAATGACAATCTGCCTGTTTTTTTCTATATTATATTAAGCACATAATTTGAGGGTAATAAATGTCAGACAACAATGATGAAAACAGAAAGAAGAATGAAAATGATCCTTATGACTTTTTCAAGCTTTCGATAGACAACAATGATGATAGGGGAGACGGTCCAAAGAACAACAAGCCTCCAAAAAGAATGCCTTTCTGGGGAGTTCTGCTTACAGTAGCAGGAATTCTTCTGGTCATCAACATGTTCTTTACTTCAAAGCCGGATGACCTTATTGACTATTCGGAGTTCCGCAATCTTGTTGAACAAGGTCAGATTGTACGCGTTGAACTTGGGGAAAACTATTTCACTGGATACACGGCAGATGCATCAGCAGCCCAGGCCCAGCAGAAAAAACTCGGCTTTCTCCGTCCGTTGAATCCACAGCAACAGACAAACGGAATCTACAGAACTTCTGGCGTCCTCATGCAGAACTTCATTCAGCTTCTTGATGAAAAAGGCGTCGAATACAAATTC
>JAGHUO010000113.1 GCA_018064785.1 Candidatus Treponema equi | reverse complement strand
GTGTTTCCGTTCAGGCTGTCAAGGTGGACCTTTACAAAGGAGCCGATGATCTTTGGGTCAGCACGGAAGGCTACGCGCTCGTTCTGTTCCGTCTTGCCAAGCAGCTCGTTCTGGTCATCCTTTGAAACTATGTCGGCAAGAACCTTTATGGTCTGGCCTACTCGACGTTTCATAACTTTCTGGGTTACCTCAAGCTGAAGGTTGATGATTTTCTGGAGTCTTTCCTTCTTTACTTCAAGCGGAATCTGGTTTTCCATTTTTTCGGCCGGAGTTCCTTCCCTTGGATTGTAGTAGTACATGAAGGCGCTTTCGTATTCAACTTCCTTCATGAGGGAATAGGCTTCCTCAAATTCTTCGTCGGTTTCTCCAGGGAATCCAAGCATTATGTCAGTTGTAAGTTCAACATCAGGAACTGCTTTCCTTAACTTTGCAATGAGATCAAGGTAATTTTCCCTTGTGTATTTTCTGTTCATGCGGCGGAGAACTTCGCTTGATCCGTGCTGTACGGCAAGGTGGATTCCGCGGCAGATTTTCCTGTCTGTCCTGATCACTTCAATAAGCTCATCGCTAAAATCCTTTGGATGGCTTGATTCAAAACGTATCCACTCAATTGTAGATTTTATCTCATCAAGATGGGCGCTGATGATCTTCAAAAGTTCAGGGAACTTGACTCCGTTGTCGTTGTAGCTGTTTACATTCTGACCAAGCAAACAGATTTCGCGGACCTTTCGATCCGAAAGAATATCCAGCTCATGAAGAATATCTGCCACTGAACGGCTTGTTTCCCTTCCGCGTAAATATGGGACAATGCAGTAGGTGCAGAAATTGTTGCAGCCGTGCATGATAGGAACAAAAGTGCTGAAGGCATTTTCTTCATAGTAGCTTTCAGCAAATTTATAGACAGGTTCCACATCGCCCATTTCATACTTGATGTTTTTTTCTACAGCCGGAATTATCTCATGGAATTTTTCCTTGCCGAAGGTTCCAACAACATAGTCCACAACAGGCCACTGCTTTTTAAGGTCGTGCAAAAGGCGTTCTGCCATGCAGCCCATGACAACAACTGTCAAAGGCTTTGGTCCGTTCTTTGCAACATAGTCTGCGGCAACTTCCATGTTACGTCTCTTGGCATCCTTTGCAAGGACACGAACCTTCTTGAGCCCCGTAAAAAATCCAAGGCGACCAAAGATTCTTTCTTCTGCACTTCCACGAACGGAACAGGTATTGATTACAACAAAATCAGCAAGCTGAACATCTTCTGCCTTTGTCCAGCCACGCTTGATGAGTATCTGTTCAACTGCAGCAGATTCCGCAATGTTCATCTCGCAGCCGTAGTTTTCAATAAAGTATGTCATGAGTTGTACTCCGTATAGGCGTAGGCGTTGTGGGCATGGATGCTTTCTTCGTTTTCCGCTTCCACACTGAACCAGCTGAATTTTCCGCCGCCTTCAAAATTTTTGAGTGCAATGTAAACCTCGCGAACCACATCCTCAACAAAGCGTGGATTGTCATAGGCATGTTCAGTCACAAATTTTTCATCCTGGCGTTTAAGCACTGAGAACAAGGGAGATGAGGCGGAATTCTCCACAACCTCGATAAGATCCTCAATCCAGAAAAAATCCTTATAGAGAATCTTCACTGTGACTACTCCACGCTGATTATGGGCACCGTATTCACTGATGGCCTTTGAGCATGGACACAGCGTCGTGACAGGAACCTTCACCTCAAGGTAGAATTTCTTTTCGTTTTCAGAAACTTCAGCCTCGTAGGTACAGGTATATTTTATGATTCCCTTTGAATGGGAAACAGGAGCTTCTTTTTCTATATAATATGGGAAACAGATCTTTCCAAAGGACTTTTCCGCCTCCAGTTTGGTCCGTATCTCCTCAAGCATCTCCATGAAATGATTGATGGAAATGTCCTCGCGGTACTTGTGGAACACCTCGATGAAGCGGCTCATGTGAGTTCCCTTGAAATGGTGCGGAAGGTTTACAAAAAGATCTACCGTCGCCGTAGTATTCTGGACCTTATGTTTCTTGTCCAGAACGCAGACCGGATACTCAACGTTCCGTACCCCAACCTTCTTAAGAGGAACTTCTCTATTATCTTCAGAATTCTGAATGTCTATCATCTTTATTTCCGTTTGGATTTCTCAATATGCTTGAGTGCCTAAAGTAACTGTAGCAAAAATGGGACATGCACTCGTAGCAAGGGCGCGCGAGTGCACTGAAAAGAAAATGGTGGGGCCCGCCAACCAAACAAAACACTTATAACAGTGAAGCGGGAAGGTCCCATTTTTTTTCAGCCGTAGCGAGGGGCCCATTTTTGCTACAATGTATTTTCCGCAGACTCAAGTGTATTGTAAATGAGCATTGCGATGGTCATAGGACCTACTCCGCCTGGAACAGGTGTAATGAAGCTCGCCTTTTCCTTTGCGCCTTCGAAATCAACATCACCTACAAGGCGGAAACCGCTCTTCTTTGTGCTGTCTGGGATTCTGTTAACGCCAACATCGATTACACAGGCACCTTCCTTGATCATGTCGCCTGTAACTGTTGAAGGATGTCCTGAAGCAACTATGAGGATGTCTGCGTTCTTTGTGTATTCAGCAAGATTCTTTGTACCTGTGTGGCAGATTGTGACTGTCGAATTGAATTCCTTGCGGATCATGAGAAGTGCCATAGGTTTTCCGACGATATTGGAGCGGCCAACAACCACAACATTCTTTCCGCTAGTCTCCACACCCATTTTCTTAAGCAGCACTGTTATTCCGTTTGGGGTACATGGAAGGAATCCCTTTTCGCCTGTGACAAGCTTTCCTACATTCACAGGGTGGAATCCGTCTACGTCCTTTTCCGGAACAATGGCATTTGTGACTTTCTTTTCATCAATATGCTTAGGAAGAGGCAACTGTACTAAAATACCGTGTACAGATTTATCGTTGTTCAGTTCATCAATGAGCTTGAGAACATCTGCTTCACATGTATCTGCAGGAAGTACTACACTTCTGTCTGCCATTCCGGCTTCTTCAAGAGCCTTTCTTTTGCCTGTGACATAACTTACGCTGGCTGGATTGTCACCAACAAGAACAACAGCTAGGCAAGGAACAATTCCCTTGGCCTTAAGACCTTCAACTTTCTTTGCAACATCTGCCTTGACTTCTGCCGCAATCTGCTTTCCATCGATAATCACTGCGCTCATGTAACCTATCCTCCGCCAGTTAGTTTATTTAGTTGAATAAAGGGACCAAAGTCTCTATAATTCTGCCAATATATAGTAAAAAACAACAAATTGCCATAGGAATATTTATGAAACGTATAGCAACATTATTGTCTGTGTGCCTTCTTGCGGTTTCTTTCGCAGCAGCACAGGCTTCCCTTCCTAAAATTCAGTTTACACAGAGTGAAGAAAACGCTGGAGATGAATATGATGACGGCGAATACGAAGAAGGAGATATTTTCTTCGACTACGGAATGAACCTTGCCGGAGACCAGTACATAAAAATCGGTCTTGGAATCGACATTCCGCTTAACTTTCCTGATCCAGTTGCAGTATTCAAGAGAGATTCCCAGCTCAGAATGGGAGGTATCGGTATGCTTGGATACCACAGCTTCATCACACAGAAGGTAGCTCTTGGATTTGACCTTGGATTTGCCTTCAATATGACAATCGGTGGACACACTTTCAATACGGTTCCGTTCATTTTCACGGCAACATATGAACCTACAATCAAAAGATGGGCTTTTCCTATGTCCCTTGGACTTGGTTTCGCCTGGGAATCATATAACAGCAAGAACTATTTTCCTGGCCTGCTCATAAAACCTGAGGCAGGAGTGCACTTCCGAGTATCTGAAAACTGGTCTCTGGGTCTTGAAACAGGTGTAATGCTTCTTCCACAGCTCAATGCCCTTCACGGAGAAGGAAACAACAGAATCGGTTATTTCTGGACAACAAACGTGGTTGCCAGATACATGTTCTAAATAAGGAATGTCCAGATGAAGAGAAATATATTTGCTAAAATTCTTGCAACCGCAGCAGTACTTGCATCTTTTGTTTTTACATCATGCTATGACAACATCTATGACCTCATTGAAAAGGAAGTCATGATTGACGAAAGCGGTCTCGATGGAGACATGGGAAACATCGTCATATACAAGGGACACCTTTTTACAAGCAACGGACGCATCTTCACAAAGACCGCCCAGCCTTCCAACATAACAGGAAAATACAACCACCAGTGGAGGGAATGCAGACTCCCTGAATACATCACCAGCGAAGAAAAAGTAGCATCCAACGTATTCTTCCTGGCAGCGGATGAAGAGAACTTGTATGCCCTCTCATATACATGGTATGAAAGCAACGATGGTGACAACAAGCCAAGAACAGCAAGAATCTATGTGACTTCGACGGAACCAGACATGACCGCCTCGGGAAACGTTGAGCTTACATGGGAAAAAGTTGATCTTTCGGAAATCTGTGAAAGCGATAGATACAAAAACGCAAAGACAATTTTCGACAACAAGGTAAGAAAGCTCACCTATGGCGAAGATGAGGCAGGCAATGCGGAAGCTACAATCACAACATCCGGACGCAAGGCCTATGCACAGATCAAGGACAAGGACGGCAAATACGGAATCTATCAGCTGAACGGAACATCAGCACCTGCCCTTGTTACGACAGATAATTTCGTTGATGACAAGAGCGATTCAGGGAACACCATAAACTGCGTAAATTTCAATGGCACAGACTGGTTCTCCCGCTACTTTGCCATGGACGCAAACGAGAAGTACATCTACTACTCAAAAAGCTACACATACAACAGCAAGGGTTCAATCACATTGGACAACGACATCTTCTATTTTGACGGGGACAAGGCAAACACTGCCAGATTCAGCGCAAAGAAGGATGTCCTTTCCATTTCATGCGCAAACAACGGGCTTCTCCTTGGAACTACAAACGGTCTTAAAAGAGTGGAGTTCGACATTGCAGTAGGAAACGAAAAGAAACCTGCAAAGAACGCAGACTTCCACAGCAATGGAGACAACATCTTCAGTGAGTATGTATTCATGACATTCATTCTTGATCCAGAGAAAGATGAAGATCATGAGGATTCGGAAACGACAAATATTGGAACCGATGAATACGCAGCAAACACAATCTATGGTTCTATCAGTTCAAGTGCAGATTCCATCGACAAAGTCGGCCTCTATGCATATTACCCAAGACGATACGGTAAAGATGCCAACGGCTGGAACCGTGACGGCAACTGATGAGTGACGACGTTCTTTTCCATAGCGCAAACAACTCCCACGAGCCTCTTGCTTCCCGCATGAGGCCCCGCTCCCTCGATGAATACATCGGGCAGAACCATATTGTCGGAAAGGGACGACTTCTAAGACGAGCCATCCAGGCAGACCAGCTTACATCGGTCATTTTCTACGGTCCTCCAGGAACTGGAAAAACAACACTGGCCCGCGTCATAGCAAACCACACAAGCTCACACTTCATAACATTGAACGCAGTCCTTACCGGTGTCGCAAACATACGTGACGCCATAAAGGAAGCAGAAGATAAAAAGAACCTTTACGGAAGAAAGACAATCCTTTTTGTAGACGAGGTCCACCGCTGGAACAAAAGCCAGCAGGATGCCCTTTTACCATGGGTTGAAAACGGAACAATAATCCTCATCGGCGCCACGACCGAAAATCCTTTTTTTGAAGTAAACAAGGCTCTTGTAAGCCGCAGCCGTGTATTCCAGCTCAAGCCTCTGGAAAAGGAAGACCTCTTTCATGCCGCAACCCAGGCTCTTTCAGACAAAGACCGTGGTTATGGAAAATGGAAGGTTGTATTTGAGGAAGGTGCCCTTGAACATCTGGTGGAAACAGCCAACGGTGACTGCCGTTCACTTTTGAACGCCCTTGAGCTTGCAGTCGAAACAACTCCAGAAACCTGGCCTCCAATGGCAGGAACTGAAATCTACATTTCAAAGGAAGCCTGCGAGGAAAGCATCCAGAAGAAAGTGGTGCTCTACGACAGGGACGGCGACTACCACTATGACATCATAAGCGCATTCATAAAAAGTCTTCGCGGACGTGACCCGGACGCAGCCTGTTACTGGCTTGCAAGAATGGTCAAGGCAGGAGAAGATCCTCATTTTATTTTCAGGCGAATGCTTATTTCCAGCTGCGAAGATACAGGTCTTGCGGATCCTCGTGCAATTTCCATAGTAGAAAGCTGCGCGGCGGCCTTTGACCGTGTTGGATTCCCTGAAGGAAACTACTTTCTGGCCCACGCTGCCCTCTATCTTGCCACAGCGCCAAAATCAAATTCAAGCATGGCTTTCTTTGATGCCATGACCGCTGTGGAAAAGGAAGACGTGGAAGTTCCAAACCATCTAAGAGACAACAACCGGGACGCGGAAGGCTTTGGACACGGCAAAGGATATCTTTATCCTCATGCCTACAGGGACCATTGGGTTGCCCAGCAATACCTGCCGGATTCCCTTACTGGAAGAGTATTCTACACTCCGACGGAACAGGGATACGAAGGAGAAATTCGTGGTGACGTACTCAGTCGTCGCGAGGCTCAGATTGCCGCGATACTTGAGGACGCCGACAGCACAGAAGGACTCATGGTCAATCCTATATCCGACTGGTGGGCAAAGTCAGGCCATTTCGCAGGATTCATAAAGACAGAAGAAAACCTTACCTTTGCACCGGAAGACACAAATAGAACAAACACGTTGAACAAGGCAGAGAACGCATGGAAGGCACGAACGGAACTCAACCGCGCCGAAGTTCTTCTAAACACACGCAACGCAATGATCACCTCTGCGGAAATTCTCCGCCACCACAGATGCCTTGTTGTAAATGCAGATGACGGTCTCCTTGTCTTTGATCTCATACGCAAGACACCGGAAGGTCATGTATACGGAATCTGCAGAAGCCAGAAAGGACTTGAAACACTCCAGCAGTATTCTTCCACCCTTTCGGAACTGGACAAGCCTGAATACATCGTCCAGGAAGGAACTAATCTGTGGCGCGACGACTGCCTGCTTAAAGCTGCATCATCCTTTGGTGACATGGAATATGACCGTTTCTTTGCACGCAATATTTTCGCAGGAAAAGAAGACCTGAAGACAGCCGCAGGAATTTTTAACCAGCTTAAGGGAAAGAAAATTCTTGCTCCTGAATTCCGGGTGGTACTGAGCCAGATAATTCCATCGGGAGGTCAGCTTCTTTCAAGACTGGCTGCGGATTTCCACGGCAAGGAAAAAGAACTGTTGGCAAGGATCGAGAAAATTGAAAAGGAATTCTATGGCGACAGTACGAATCCATTCTTTGACTGGGATGAGACAACGATAGAAGAAATTTTCAAATCTGCAGGATTCGAATGCAAGGCAGTTCCATTTCTGCAGACTGAAAAAAGGCGCATTGGCCCGGAAGAATGCAGCAAGTGGTTTGATACTGAAAAATCCGCATACGGAAAATTCATCGCCGCAAAAGCAGGCAAAGAAGACTTTGAGAAATTCCGCGACCTCTTCATGGAAGCAGCCCAGAAAACAACCTTCGACTGGAAAGTCAAGAACTGCATAATAGCAATCGGCTAGAATAAATGCTATCGCCGTTTCATTGATTTTTTACAGCAAAACATATATATTTTTTCTCTATGGATTTGATCAAAAAACTCGATGAATGTGAAGCACGCTTGAAGGCAGTGCAGGAACTTGTAATGGATCCAGATCTCGTAAAGGATCAGAAAAAGTACAAGGACACAATGAGAGAAAACGGCTACCTTACAGAGGTATGCGAACTCTACGCAGAATACAAAAAAATTCTTCAGGGCATCAAAGATTCCACAGAAATGATCACTATGGAAGACGATGTTGAAATGAAAGAAATGGCCCGTGAAGAGCTCAAGGAACTTGAAGAAAGAAAACCTCAGATGGAAGAGCAGATCAAGCTCAAGCTTATTCCGCCTGATCCACTTGATGAAAAGAACATCATCCTTGAAATCCGTTCCGCAGCCGGTGGTGACGAAGCATCCCTCTTTGTACGCGATGTATGGGAAATGTACATTCATCTCGCAGAACGCAAGGGCTGGAAAACAGAAACAATGGAAGCCCAGGAAACTGAAGTCGGTGGCTTCAACAAGATCGTCACATCCATCTCAGGAAAATTCGTATACGGAACATTGCGCTTTGAATCTGGAGTTCACCGTGTTCAGCGTGTTCCAGCCACAGAAAGCCAGGGTCGTCTTCAGACTTCCACAATTACAGTCGCAGTTCTTCCAGAAGCAGAAGAAGCAGACATCACAATCAATCCAGGCGATGTACGCGTAGATGTTATGCGTGCCGGTGGACCAGGTGGACAGTGTGTCAACACAACAGACTCAGCAGTACGTCTTACACATATTCCAACAGGAATCGTTGTAATCCAGCAGGACCAGAAGAGCCAGATCAAGAACAAGGAAAAGGCATGGCAGGTTCTTCGTGCCCGTCTCTTTGACCTTAAGCAGGGAGAACTGGACAAGGAACGTTCAACAGCACGCAAGCTTATGGTTGGAAACGGTGACCGCTCTGAAAAAATAAGAACATACAACTACCCTCAGGACCGCATCACTGACCATCGCATCAACATGAGCGTACACAACCTTCCAGGTTTCATGATGGGCAACATGGACGACATGCTCGATGCCCTCAACGTCTACGCAAAAGAAGAACAGTTCAACGAACTGGACAAGTAACATAGAAGGCAGCAGGTGCAGGCAAAAGTCATCTGCTGCTTTTTTTATCGCTCCAGAAAACAAAGATGACAATCCAGCAGTTAAGGCAATCAGCCATAAAACAACTAGACAACTCTCCTTCTCCGTCACTTGATGTCGATGTCCTGTTGCAGTGGATATTGAACAAGGACAAGACCTTCATTTTATTCAACAGGGACATGGAGCTTGCACCGGAAGATGGGGAAAAACTTAGGGGGGCAGTTGAGAAGCGAAAGACAGGGCTGCCGGTTGCCTACATCACGGGGCACAAGGAATTCTTTGGTCTTGATTTCCAGGTAAACAAAAGCGTCCTCATTCCAAAGCCGGACACGGAAGTTCTTGTGGAAAATGCAGCCAACTGGTTGTTTGACAGCTACAGCCACCGCCCCCAGATATTCAACATATGCGACATGTGTACCGGGAGCGGGTGCGTAGGAATCAGCCTGATGAAGTTTATCGGCGGCAGCGCAAGCGGCAGCCCTGTAAGCAAGGAACACCTGCCTGGACTGACCATGTGCGACATAAGCAAGGAAGCCCTTGAGGTCGCCAAACTCAACGCAGACACATTGCTTTCAAAAACGGAACGACAGAAGCTACAGTTTGTTCACACCAACCTTTTTGACAACTTGGGCCATTCAAAATCAGGAATATATGATCTCATTGTCTCAAATCCACCTTACGTGCCTGCCAGCGAAACAACGGAACTTCTTAAGGACGGCCGCAGCGAACCACGGCTTGCCCTGGACGGTGACGTAACCCTTGACGGAAAACCAAGCGGAACCGACGACGGCCTAGCCCTCATCCGCAACCTGATACCACAGGCATACAATTTCCTCATTCCCGGAGGCATGCTGATCCTTGAAACCGGTGAATACAATGCGGAAGAAACAGAAACACTCATGAAAAAACAGGGATTCAAGGATACAAAGCTATACTACGACCTTGAAGGCCAGCTGAGAAACGTCAGCGGCATTAAATAAGACAAGTCTCAAAAAAAAGCCCCCGGAAGCAATCTGCACTCCGGGGTTCATACCATCATGGAAACAACCGTTATTTCAGGATTTCCTTGTAAAGATCGATGATCTTCTTCTTTGTCACTGCCTTTGGATTTGATGCGACAAAAGTACTCTTAAGTACATTTTCTGCAAGGAAGTCCAGATCGTCCTTTGTGAGCTCAAGTCCTTCAATATTCTTAGGAAGCTTAAGTTCCTTGGCAAGCTTTTCAACGGCAGCCACAGCAGATTTTCTGTAGGCATCAGGCTTTGCAGTAGAAGATACCTTTGCATCAAGGGCAATAGCAATGTCCTTGTATTTAGTTCCGCTTGAAGCCGCATTGTGCTGCATCACTGCGGAAAGCAAAAGAGCTGAAGTAAGTTTTGCAGGAACACCATTTGCAGCCTCAAGAGCATTTGCCATTGCCGTAGCAAGACCTGCGCTGCTGTTTGAAACCGCAAGACCTGCAAGATACTGTCCATAAAGAACCTGTTCCTTAGCAGAAGCTGTTCCCTTCACAGCATCCTTGACGTTCTGTGCGATGATCTTGATTGATTCAAGGGCATTGATGTCTGTCATGAGCCATGCTTCCTTGCAGACAAGGGCTTCCACAGAAGAAGCGATGAGAGCCAGAGAAGAAACGGCAAAATCCTTTGTAGATGTAAAGATATCAGAATCACAGATAACGGCGTCAGCAAGTGCGTGGACATCAAAACATTCAATCTTCTTGCGCTGAGCTTCGTCATCAAGCATAACATCATAGCCAAAACCACGTGCGTTTCCGATTGAAGAATATATGAGATACAATGGAAGAGCAGGTTTCTTTGATTTATCACGGCCTTCAAGCTTGCGAGGATCTGATATGTCAGGATTTCCAAGAAGAACAGCAGCTGCCTTGGCTGTATCCATTACGGAACCAGAACCTATGGCTACAATAACGTCCGCACGGAATGATTTTGCTGTATCAACAGCAGATCTTACGTTGTTTACGGTGGCAGCCATGTTCACACGGTCATAAACCTGATAAACAAGCCTGTTTTTT
This sequence comes from Candidatus Treponema equi, assembly GCA_018064785.1. Classification (GTDB taxonomy): domain Bacteria; phylum Spirochaetota; class Spirochaetia; order Treponematales; family Treponemataceae; genus Treponema_D; species Treponema_D equi. The sequence continues at coordinate 3,334 of JAGHUO010000113.1, read as the reverse complement.
GCGATAAGTGCTGAAATCTTCTTTACGGCTCCACTTTCCACAGCGGCTCCATCTGTAATAACAAGAACACGCTGGAATTCGCGGCTCTTGATTGAGTCCATCAAGTTTTTTATAGCGCCACTGCCAAAATAGGAAAATGGGCTTGTAGCTATCTGATTAGGCATAATTACTCCAAAATTTAACGCCAATATTATGACTGTAAAAACCATAATCGTCAAGGTAATACTTTATGTTTGTGTATCATATTAGCCTTACATCTTGCAAGAGTCCATGCAGAAGTTTATATTGGATGCATGAAAAATACAGTTAATAGAAAAAACATTGTATTTATACTCGCTTCATTGGTCTTTATCCTGGTCTCGTGCAAAGGAAAGGCCGGCAAGGTAGTTCCGGGTGAGACAGAAAATAGAAATACTATAAAAATTACAGCCACTTTCTACCCGCTTTATGTATTGCTCCAGAACATTACAGACGGAATCGACGGAATCCAGCTTTCCGTACTTGCACCTGCAGACACCGGATGTCTCCACGACTATCAGCTCACCACAGGAGACATGAAGAAAATAGAGAAATGCGACATCCTTGTTGCCAACGGCAGCGGAATGGAAGATTTCATAGAAAAAATAGTGGACACAAAGAAAGAATCCCTTATTTTTGCGACAGAAGGATTCACTCTCGTGGATGACAATTCACATGTATGGGTATCTCCAACGGGAGCCATCCATGAAACAAAGATGATTGCGGAAGGACTTGCCCGCCTTGATCCGAGTCATGCCGATCAATACAAAAAAAACGGAGAGGCCTACATAGAAAAACTGACAACCCTCAAAGCCCAGATGCATGAAATTCTTGATCCATATGCAGGAAAGAAAATCGTCACATTCCATGAAGCATTCCCCTACTTTGCCCATGAATTCGATCTTAAGATAGAATCAGTCATCGAGAGGGAACCAGGTGAAGCCCCAAGTCCAAAAGAACTTGCGGAGCAGATAAAGAACATCAATTCAATTCTTTCAGACGGAACTAAAATCGCGCTCTTTGCTGAACCACAATACTCATCCAGTGCGGCTGAAATCATAGCAAAGGAAACAGGTCTCACTGTCTTTGAGCTTGACCCTTGCGTTACCGGAGACTACAGTTCCGCCGGAATAAAGGATTCCTACATCAACGCAATGAAGCACAATGCTGATGTACTGAAGGAAGCATTGGAACACTGAAAATAGGAAGAAAAATGCCCTGTTTAATCGGAAAACAACATGTATGCTGCACTCGTATCACAGGCCTTAGCGTAAAGGCAGGAAACGACTACATCCTAAAAGACTTGAACCTGCACATCCACTGCGGTGAGCTTACGGCGATTGTAGGTCGCAACGGTGCAGGCAAGACAACTTTCATGAAAGCCCTCCTTAACACGATTCCCCATACGGGAACAGTGATCTATGAAGGCGAACGATGTGCCGGCCACTGCGGGAAAGACAGGACCAGCGACCATGACAGATACTGCACCTGCCATACAAAAATTCCATATACTACAACAAAGCCAGTCTTTGGATATGTTCCACAGTCACTGGCCGTGGAACCCGGAACACCGACAAGTGTTTCCGATTTAGTGCTTTCGTGCACTTCAAAAAGACCTGTATGGCTGCCACGTAGAAAAAAAGACAGGGAAAATGTCCGTGAAATCCTAAGAGCAACAAACGCCCAGGAACTTGCCGATCGCCGCGTTTGCGATCTTTCCGGTGGAGAACTTCAGCGCGTCATGCTTGCCCTTGCGATCCATCCGGTTCCAGACATCCTTCTTCTTGACGAACCTGTCAGCGGTGTGGACAGAACAGGACTTAAATCCTTCTACGAGCTTGTATCCTCCATCAGACGTGAATACGACATCACAGTCCTTCTCATAAGCCATGACCTGGACCTGGTCGCAAAGCATGCCGACAGAGTTGTTTTCATAAACAACAGCAGCGCCATCATAGGTAAGGTCGGTGACGTATATACAAACAAGGATTTCATCCATGTATTCGGCCATGTTGAACTTCCGTCTGACGGAATCGAGGAGGAAGCTGAATGACATTCATCTATTCGATCATGGACACCCTTCTTCCATTTGAATGGCTCTCGCCTGTTTTCATGAAGAATGCTTTCCTTGCCATTCTTGTAGCCTGCCCTCTTTTTGGCATACTTGGAACATCCGTTGTCTCAAACAGGATGAGCTTTTTCAGTGACGCAATCGGACACAGCGCATTGACAGGCATCGCCCTTGGAGTTGTCCTTGGAATACGTGACGTGACCATATCCATGATTGTGTTCTCTCTCCTTCTTGGATTTGCCATCATCTCGGTAAAGATTAAAGGAAAATCATCCAGCGACACTATCATAGGAGTTTTTTCATCGACGGCGGTTGCCCTTGGAATAGTGCTTCTTTCAGCCGGTGGAAATTTCTCTAAATATCAGAAATACCTGGTCGGGGACATCCTTAGCATTCAGCCAGGAGAAATACTTCTACTTCTTTGTGCAGCGGCAGTTCTTCTTGTTGTCTGGACATTTTTCTACAATAAGATGCTTCTTGTATCGATGCACAGCGCATTCGCAAAAAGCCGTGGAATACATACATTCTTAATCGAGCAGATATTTGCACTTCTTACGGCAATCATCGTGACTGTCAGCATCCGATGGACAGGACTTCTGGTCATCAATTCACTGCTGGTTCTTCCTGCTGCCGCGTCACGTCTTGTGGTAAGGTCAACAAGAAGATACACATTGATTTCAGTAATCATTTCCCTTGTAAGCGGAATCTTAGGACTTGCCTTGAGCTATCAGTTCAACACGGCAAGCGGTGCATCCATCGTCCTTGTAAACGCAGTCCTTTTCATGGGCTGTCTTGCATTCACAATCGTAAGGAGACAAAATTGATTTCTGCAGTAATTTTTGATTTGGACGGAACCCTGCTCAATACAATCCAGGACCTTGCCGACAGCTGCAACAAAACCCTAGAACAGCTTGGAATGCCACCTCGCACTTTGGATGAAGTCCGCAGTTTTGTTGGCAACGGAATTGCGCGCCTTATGGAACAGGCAGTTCCAAAGGGCAAAGACAACAAGGACTTTGAAAAATCAGTTGAGCTGATGAAAAAAAACTACAGCTCCAACTGGCACAACAAGACAAAACCTTATGACGGAATAATGGATTTGATTTCTGCACTGAAAGAACGCGGAATCAAAATCGGAATAAACTCAAACAAGCCGGATCCACAGGTTAAGGAACTTGCACGGCTTTATTTTTCAGAAGTTGTAGACGAAACTACGGCAGTGGGAGAAAAAGAAGGATTCAAAAG